>CAZUXX010000214.1:0-6425 GCA_964624215.1 uncultured Planctomycetaceae bacterium | reverse complement strand
ACTCTCACAACTTCGCCGCGCGTCCGTTCGGGAGTTGCCGAAAGTGACCGCCAGCGACCGTGCCGCTGTGATCTTCACCTCGGGGAGCACGGGGGCCCCCAAGGGAGTCGTCTACGAACACGGAATGTTCGCCTCTCAGGTCGAGCAGATCCAGTCGCACTACGGAATCGAGTCGGGAGAAGTCGATCTCCCCGGCTTCCCGTTGTTCGGACTGTTTAACGCAGCGATGGGGGTGACGACAGTCATTCCGGAAATGGATCCGACGCGACCAGCCGACGTCGATCCTCGAAAGATCGTACACGCCATTCGCGAACATACGGTGACGCAGGCGTTTGGCTCCCCGGCCTTCTGGAATCGGGTCGGCCGTTATTGCGAGGTCGAACGGATCGAACTTCCGACCATTCGTCGCGGTCTCTCTGCCGGTGGACCGGTACCGGTTCACGTGCTGCGGCGAATGAAAACGGCCCTCACGGCTCCCGGGGCCGATCTGTTCACCCCCTACGGAGCGACGGAAAGTCTCCCCGTCGCCTCAATCGGGGCGGGCGATGTACTGGCCGACACCGCACAGCGCACGGCGACAGGGGCCGGGACGTGCGTCGGGACACCGTTCCCAGATGTCGAAGTGCGGATCATCCGCCCGCACGACGGGCCGATTGCCGAGATCTCCGAGGCGATCGAGGAGCCGGCCGGAACCATCGGCGAAATTATCGTCCGCGGTCCGGCGGTGACCCGGGAGTATTTCGAGCGTCCGGACGCGACGGCCCTGGCAAAGATTCAGGATCCGGCCGGGCCTTCCCAGGGGCGCCCCGGTTTCTGGCACCGCATTGGGGACATGGGATACCTCGATCTCGACGGACGTCTCTGGTTCTGTGGACGCAAGGCCCACGTCGTGCATTCGGCGAACGGTCCGATGTATTCCGTCTGCTGTGAGGCGATCTTCAACGAACATCCCCGGATCTATCGCTCTGCGTTGATCGGTGTGGGGCCGCGCGGAAGTCAGGTTCCGGCGATCGTGGCTGAGCCGGAAGAGAGTGCCTTCCCGGCGTCAAAAACCGACGAAGAGCGGCTGGCAGCCGAACTCAGAGAGCTCGGCGCGGCCAATCCGCTCACGGAGAGCATCGAGGTGATCCTGTTTCACCGCTCGCTCCCGGTCGACACGCGGCACAACGTCAAAATCAACAGGGAACAACTCGCGGAGTGGGCCGCACAACAACCGGGCTGGGCCTCCGTTCGATAGAAACGGGTCCCCGTCAGCGACCACTTGCTGCACGAAGACAGCAGGTGTGTCTTCTGAAGCGCACCGCAACGATCAGAAGCAGGTCAGCACCGCCCGTCTCCTATCGGGGAATCACAACTCCCTGGGGAACCAGTTCCGTGTCCTGGCTCTCGACGGCAGCAAAGTCTTCGACCAGCAGCGAATACTGGCGGTTGGAGACGCTTTGCGATTCAAACAGGAGGACCTCGCTGGTTCCGCCCGCGACAATGCCGGCCCGGCCGTTCTCGGTGCAGATGACATTGTCGAGCACCACGTTCTTGCAGCGATCGTGCAGATGCACTCCATCCTGGCGAAAGTGCCGGACCGTCAGATTGCGGATGATGATGTTCTCGACTCCGATCAGCGTGATCCCGGTCTGCACGTCCGCCAGCTCCAGCTGGAGCGTAGCGGGTGCGACGGTCGGGGGCGCCCGGAAGTAGATCCGCCCCTGGAACGCGCACCACGACATCGGTTGAAGCTCCGGCAGTTCTTCGGCATCAGCCGGACACTCGATTTCGGGGACGGCAGCGCCCTCGTGAACAAGCTGATACCACCCTTTGCGAACCGGTGTGATCCTCCAGATGTCTCCCTCCACGAACTGCCACGTGTGAGGAGCAACAGGGCGTGCCCCAGTCAGGATCGCACCATTTCCATTGATCTCGATCGGGCGGGTCGGCGTGCCACTGTTGCTCAACCCGTGGAGGCAGACTCCCCCGTAGTAAGGTCTCGGACGGGGGACGAGAAGAATCTGATCCCCCGCACCTGCCAGTTGCACGGCACGTTTGAGCGTCGCCACCGGTCCTGACGAGCCGCTGGTCACCTGGTCCGCGAGTCCGTCCAGTTGGTCGTTGCCGAGCAGGTTGTCGACATAGATGGTGCCGGCTTGCGCGAAGGGGGCGCACGTACCGGTGATTCCGGCAACAGCCAGGGCCAGCGCCAGAAATGTCTTGAACGGGAATCGGACCATCGGAAACCTCAATATCAGAGACCGTGCTCTTATGGATCGTCCCCCCCGGCACGATCGCGAGCAACCGATCGACGCTCGTTGGCGGCATCGCGCAGAGTTAGCCGTGAGTGGAGTGGTCGTAACGGATGCGCAGGGGAACCGCGCGAGGGAAACGCGGGAGAAAATCCCCGATGAGCAGTCGAGCTTGCAATCCGGCCGTCGCACGTCCACGCTAGGCTGGCGGCAGGATCTTCCGGGGCACTGGCCGGTGCGGCGCCGTGTGCTGCCCCGGTCCTGTTGTATCCATCCGCATCCCGGTCGCGTTCCCTGTCTGTTTTCCCGCACCGCTTCGTTCTTGCCGAAATGCCGACGACCATTATCCCCCGTGCCGTTCTCACCGGACAGGAATCTCTGGCGATCGTCGTCAGCCGGTTCAACGATCTTGTCACCGAGCGGCTGCTGGAGGGAGCGATCTCGTGCCTCACCCGACACGGCGGCGATCCCGAGAAGGTGACCGTGGTATGGGTTCCGGGATCGTTTGAACTCCCGCTGGTAGCCAGCCGATTGGCCCGATCCGGCCAGTTTGCAGCAGTCATCTGCCTGGGGGCCGTCGTCCAGGGGGAGACGTCGCATCACGAGGCAATCAACTCCGCCATGTCCGGCGGGTTGATGAACGTCTCGGTACAGACAGAATGTCCCGTCTTGTTCGGCGTGTTGACGTGCCGTACGATGGAGCAGGCCATCTACCGGGCCGGTGGCAAAGCCGGCAACAAGGGGGAAGAGGCGGCACGCGCAGCGATTGAGATGGTCAATCTGATGCAGCAGCTGCCCCAGCCGGTGACGACCTGACGCGGGGATTCCGCCGCGCCGCTGTTTGACAATCCGACCGCCGGAGGAGCCCTCCCTGCGCCAAGGCCGGAGAATGGATAGATTGGGGCTATGGCACGCCGTACGAAAGCACGCGAACTTGCGCTGCAGATGTTGTATCTGGTCGACATGAACCGTGATATCGACGGTGCCATGGTCGGCCGCATGATCGGCGAGCGACTCGAAGAGGATGATCTTCGGGAGTTCGCCAGCCGGCTCTTCTTCGGCACGATGGAGATGCGGGATGACCTCGATCGGCGGATCCAGGAGGTCGCTCACAACTGGAAGCTGTCCCGGATGGCTGTCACGGACCGCAATGTCCTCCGCCTGGGAACGTTCGAACTGCTCCACGTCGACACGCCCCACCGCGTTGTCATCGACGAGGCTCTCGAGCTGGCCCGCAAATTCGGAACGGATCAGTCAGCCCAGTTCGTTAACGGGGTGCTCGATCAGCTTGTCCCACCCGAACGGCGTGAACGATCGGCCGAGGCCAGGAAATCAAAAGAATAATTCATCTCCGCCTGGCCGGACCGTCGCCTCTTTTTTCAGAAGATTGACGACACGCTCCCGTCAGTGACGGCCACTGCTGCTCTTGGAGGATGCTCCGCTCCCACCGGCGAATCAGCTGCTCGACATGGCGGACAGACCGGCGGGTCCAGTCGTAGAGCAATTCGGTCCTCTCTTCGTCACCGAGTTGCCAGTCATCCCGCTCACGGCGCAGCCGGCCACTCAGTTCATACAGGCAGATGGCGGCAGCGACGGAGAGATTGAAGCTTTCGACGAACCCGTCGATGGGAATCGTGACGACCTCGTCAGCCGCCGCCTGCATCTCTTCGGAAATGCCGTAGGCCTCGTTACCGAAGACGATCGCTGTCGGGCAGTCGAGTGAAATCTCCTCCAGCGGGGTAGCCGTCGGCTCGGGCAGCGTAACCAGCAAACGGTATCCCTGCTGGCGAAGATGCGTCAGACACCCTCGAACAGGCTGCTCTCCTCCATAGCGACGGATCGTCAGCCACTTGTCTGTCCCGGCTGCGATGCCGCTGGAGATCTCCAGCTTCGAGAAGCGCTCGATCACGTGGACGTCCTGAATGCCGAAGGCCTCGCAGCTGCGCAGGACGGCACTGAGGTTCCGGGGCTGGTAGACCCCGTCGGCGACCACCGTCAGGAAACGCGTCCGTCGATCGAGGACTTCCTCGATTCGCTCCTTTCGCCTCTCTGTCAGGAAACCCTGCAGGTACTCGTGCAACTGACGGTCACGTTCGGTCATAGCAGACGTATCATTCAGGGGGAGCATCCAGCGAACGAACCTGCCCTGACCCGACACGATGCCCCAAGAGGCTGTCAATCCGCGGCAGCCCGGGCGTTGATCCACGGCCGAGGCTGGCGTTTTTCGAAGTCGGGACCGAAGATCGAAACCGTGGACACCGGATGAGCCGGTTCGCCCCACAGCATAACAGGAGCCGCCGCTATGCCGCAGGCGATTGCCAACCCTGAAGATCTGCGGGCCTTTGCCCAGAAACTCAAGCAGTTCAACTCCGCACTTGCCGAACAGGCGACCATGCTGGCCAACCAGCTCGAAACCCTGGGTACCTCGTGGCGGGATCAGGAAAACGCCAGATTCACGGAACAGTTCCACGAACACCTGCGCTTGCTCGCCCAGTTTATCGATGCCAACAACCGGCACATCCCCTACCTGATGCGCAAGGCCGAGAGGCTCGACGAGTACCTGCAGCAGCGGTGATGCCTCAGCCTGACGGAGACATTGATCCGCCGCGTCCCCCTGAGGCAAAGTCCCATGTCCGTCAATGTCCGCTCGATTCCGGCGATCCGGGAGTTTCGCGCCGCAGTGATCACCTTCGCGGACGAACTGCGGGTGACGCTGGAGACGATTCAGATGGAGCTGCAGCGGGCGTTCGAATGGATTGAGACCGATCGGCCCCAGTACTGGCAGCGGGACGTTCGTCGTGCATTTGATCTCGTCGCCGCAACCCGCGCCGCACTAAATACCTGCCTGGCGCGAACCGTGGCCGGGCGAAAGCCGTCCTGCATCGAGGAGAAGCAGGCGTACGAGGCGGTGCGTCGCCGCCTCCGGTTCTCCGAAGAGCAGATCGAGCGGGTCAAACGGACAGCAATCCGGATTCGCCACGACGCCAATGAGTTTCGTGGTCAGCTCTCGGCACTCCGCCGCCTGCAGGATCGCGAACTTCCGGAACTCCTCAAGATCCTTCACCGCACTGCGGTCATTCTGGAGTCCTATGCAGAAATGGAGGCGCCGGCGGAGGAATCCGGTTCCCGAACGCGAAAACGTCCCGAATTGAAGCTTCCCGACCCGAAGGGGCCCGCGGCAGACGGAACCAGCACTCGACCGGATGACGGTGAATGAGGGCCGGCGCACCCGGCGAGAGCCCGGCGTGTCATCGCGCGCAGGACGGTCTGTTCGCGTGCGAGCTGGTGGGGGCGCGCCGACGAAACCGGATGGCGCAATGCACCACCGGGTTTCCGCCGGCGGGTTGGAAGGCGCCAAACGTCTCGCAACGTTGTGACCGGTCGCGTCGACGGATACACTTCCGGCCATTCCGGCTGACTGGGGCGAGTGACTCGCGACGATTGCGGTTTCAGGAACCGGCCGGCTGCTGCTCGCAGGACCCGCCGCTTGCGGGGGTTTCGGTTCGCACGAGCAACGAGGTTAAGGACTTAGCGGCATGCGTCATATTCTGTCTGCCCTGGTGATGAACCAGCCCGGTGTGCTTGCGCACATCTCCGGAATGCTCGCGTCACGCGCGTACAACATCGACAGTCTCGCCGTTGGCGAGACGGAGAACCCCGAGTTCTCGCGGATGACCTTCGTCGTCACCGGAGACAAGAAGCTGCTTCAGCAGGTGCGCAAGCAGCTCGAGAAGATCGTGACGGTCGTCAAGGTGCTCGACTACTCCGGCGAGAGCTACGTCGAGCGCGATCTGATGCTCATCAAGGTCCGCTGCGAAACCGGCCGCCGGAGCGAGATCAAGGAGCTGGTCGACATCTTCCGCGGAAAAATCGTCGATGTGAGCCCCGAGCACGTGATCATCGAAATCTCAGGAACCGAATCGAAGATCGAGTCCTTCATCGACCTGATGCGACCGTTCGGCGTTCTGGAAATGGTCCGCAGCGGCCGGGTCGCTCTGTTGCGGGGGACATCGATGTCAGCGGAAGCACCTGTGGGTGAGCCGGAAGGCGAGTCGGTTTCGTAGCGCGAGCGTCTCGCCACGAAAGCACGTCTCCCGGGACCATTCCACTTTTTCTGATAAGTCACTGAAATTTCACTAGTCGACTGACCAATCCGAGAACCATGCCTGTCACGATTTATTACGACGACGA
>CAZUXX010000213.1:0-6430 GCA_964624215.1 uncultured Planctomycetaceae bacterium | reverse complement strand
GGGGGTTTCCCACTCCTCGTGGGGGGGGGGGGGGCCGGCCCCCGCAGTCTCGGCGGTCGGGGCCTGAAACAACCAGTGACTGTCGAACGGATGCGATGACTGTGGACCTTTTCGGCGATGGAAGGACGCGTCCAAGCCGTACTGTCAGCGTGCGGTTCTCGTTGCTGATAGCCCTTCTCCAGCGATGCAGACCGATCGCCCGCACGACGCGGCGTTCCCTCGCTCCATTGAGGATCTCGCTGCAGCGAAGTGGCTCGCATTGCTGGACGCGACGCTCCCATCTACACTTCTCCCGGCGAAAGACACGTCTCCCCGCCCCTTGCCACTTGCGCAGGAAAGCGCACTCGATCCATGGGCGTCATGCGATTCCTCGTGATTCCGGCCAAGACTCTCCAGGAGTGGCCGGAAGCAACCTCTGCATATGTCACGGGGCTCGACGGGCGCGTATTTCCTACGCGGGTGGAGTTCGACGGGCAGACTCTCAGCTGCATTCGCCCGGCCTCCGACAGTGGCAAGCTGCATATCTCGTGGCCGGTCACCGGCATCGGGCGGCTCGTTCTCACGACAGCGTCTCTCCCTGAACGGGATGAGCCCTACCTGCTGCTTTTGGAACTGGCCCGCGGGAAGATCGGGGAACTCCGGGAGCAGTCGTTCCAGTGGCAGTTCGTGGGGATGCGCATCCCGCAGGAGTTCTTCACGCTGCTGAAGCAGGCCTTCAAACTGTTCTCCCGGGCCTCGTCCATCCGTACCCAGCCTGAAGAAGCGTCCCGCGTTGCCGAACAGGCCCTGCAGGTTGCCTGCCGCGCCTCTGAAATTCTGGGGAACGCGTACACCCAACAGCGGCTGCAGGTCGCAGCTGCTTCCTCCGCGCATCCGCCGGCCTTGCTGGGCTGTACGCTCGACGAGTCGGTGATTGAGCCCCAATTCGGGGAACTGTTCGCCCAATCCTTCTCTGCCGCAGCAGCTCCCGTCGAGTGGAAGTCGATCGAACCGGAAGAGGGACGGTATCGCTGGGAAACGCTCGACCAGATGATCCATCACTGCACGCGCAATCGCCTGTTGGTGCGCGGGGGGCCGCTGATCGATCTGTCTCCTCACGGTTTGCCCTCGTGGCTGGCTCCCTGGAGCGACGATTTTCTGAGCCTGCAGAGTTTTGTCTGCGACTTCATTGAAACCGCTGTCAGCCGCTACGCGGGTCAGATCCGCATTTGGGAAGTCGCTGCACGCGGCAATACGGGTGGTGTCCTCTCCCTGTCAGAAGAGCAGAGACTGCAACTTGTGGCGCGCAGTCTGGAAGCGGCTCAGCGGACGGACACTGACGCGCAACTGTTTATACGTGTCGACCGCCCGTGGGGAGAGTATCAGTCTGCCGGGGACCATCGACTGACGCCGTTCCAGTTTGTCGATGCGCTGGTCCGCTCGAGCCTGGGGATCTCCGGAGTCAATCTGGAGATCGCCGTCGGATACGACCGGTTCGGGACGCGCCCGCGGGACCTGCTGGCGTGTTCGCGACTGATTGACCTGTGGAGCCTGCTGGGAGTGCAGATTCACGTTACGCTCGCGTTCCCCTCCAGCGGAGCGGACGATCCGCTGGCCGAGCCCGCCATCTCTGTGGGGAAGCCTCCGCGCGACGGTGACTGGGACGAGTCCGCCCAGGAGGACTGGGTCCAGCGTTTCGTCAGTTTGTTGATGGCAAAGCCCCACGTCACGGGTGTGTTTTGGGCCACCTTCCACGAAGGCTATCCGCACCGCTTTCCCAACAGCGGACTCCTGCGGACCGACGGACATCCCAAGCCTGCTCTGAGGGTCCTCAATGCACTGCGGCATTTTCGCGGGACGTCGCGGGCGGCCCCTTCGGGAGGTCCTGAGGACACGTGGGTCGAGGATCACTGAATCACTTCCCACTCGATCGGTCATCACGATTGTGCACGCAGGTTGCGTTTGGGCAGCACGGTCGATTTGATGATCGTCCCGGCAAGCGGTTTGCTGACTCCCCGAGTCCGGTAGATGCTCCTCAGAGTGAGAGCGACAGCGTTCGGGAGCCAGGTGCCTGCGTCCGTGCAGTTGCTGCCACCCGTGACGCTGCACGTGCCCCGGATGCACTCTAGACTCTTCAAGCGGCCCCGGATCGGACTGTCCAGGCCCGATTGAGCGGGGGCAGGTCTCCCCGGTCCCCGATTTGCAAACGATTTGTGCTGCACTGCACCCGTTGCGCATCACGTGATCTCTGTTGAGCAGGAATCCTCCGCGGTGAGCCGCCAGACCTATTCCTCCGGACGGTGCTGGCAAGGCAAAGCCTCTCCGGGTTGCCTTGTCCCGGTGATTGCGGTCTGTCTGCATTTCGCATTGGCGGCATTTTCCGCGACGTCGGCACCTGCGGAATCGCCCCGCTGGAACCCGGAGTTCTGGGGAGTCCCCCGGCACCCCGTGCAGCGCCAGCGAGGTCAGGCGGCGCACTGGGATCCACAGTTCTGGAGTGCACCACAACCGGTGACCCGTGTTGCAGCGCGTCCTGTGACTGCGGGGCCGCAATTCCCCGGGCAGGCCCCTTCTTACAATCTGCGGCTGACTTTTTCGGAGGTTTTTGCAAATCGATTCGTGGCAACGAACGAGACGCGCCGCGGGCCGGTACGGGATTTCATCGATGGGGCGAATGTCGTCGGAGAGCACGTGACGACCACTTCAACCCGCCTGTGTCTTCATCCCAGCCCCTTCAGCATTCAAATGAGTCTGGTACTCGACGGAGAAGTTCATAACCAGACGATCGGTAGCACTCCGCGTGCCCAGGTGTTGACACGTGGGCACCATCTCATACGCATCGAGAAGGAGATTGAGTTCGACGGGACCCGGTTTGCGACCCGCACGCCCGCGATGTTCGTCACGCCCCGTCTCGACACGCTGGCAGCGTCGACGCAATTTGACCACGTCCCCTTCCTCGGTCGTTACGCAGCCGAGTTTGCCCTGAACGCAGCCATTCGCAGGACACCTCGATCGGAGTGGATTGCCGCCCGTCAGATCACGGAGCGGTCGGCTCCGCCATTCAATGACCGCATCGACTTTGAACTGGCGGAGTTAAACCGGTCCCTCCAGACCTACGTGCATCCATTTCTCAACCGTCCCGGGCTGCAGCCGAACGTCGTCGCGGCCTCCTCGACGACTCAGCAGGCATCGCTGAACTTTCTGATACTCGAGACTCCTGCCTCCGCTCCCGGAGCGATGCCACCGGCGCCCCCTCCCTTGAATGGTGGCACTGTGACTGTGCAGTTGCACGACTCTTTGCCCAATGCACTGATCTCGCGACAGAATCTGAACGGCCTGCGATTCGACGATGCCAGCCTGCTGAAAATGATCGACACGGCGTTGAAGCGGGCGGGGATCCATTCCCCCATCCCGGCTGACCAGCTCAATCGACCGGCCATGGCTGATCTTGTGCTGGATCAGCATTCGCCCTTCGAGTTCCGTTTCGGGGAGGGACGCGCGGAGGTCATCGCGCGGTTCTCGATCGTCCCCCGGCTCGGCCCCGCGCTGGAGAACCAGATTCTGCGAATCGGCATCCGGCCGACATTGCGGGAGGACTTCGTGCAGCTCGACTTTGATCCGGTGACGCTCGAAACCGAAGCTCGCGAAACGCCGCTGGCCGCGCGGGCATTGCAACAACTCATTCTGGCATCGATCCGGGACCGGCTCAGTTCGATCCGCATTCCCCGTACAATGAATGTGCCGCGGAAGGCGGATCCTCCCGTACCGCTCCGGTTGCATCACCTCTCGCTGGAGCAGGGATGGTTGCGTCTTGGCTGGGACTGAAGTTCGATCCCTGGCCCGCTACACTGCCGCCTTTCCGAGCGGGCGTCGAGCCTCCTCCTGCGGGTGTTCGCAGCTCGATTCGCATACGCATACTCGTATCACCTGACGGTCTGGCTGATGGCACTGGATGTTTACGGAGTGGGCAACGCCCTGGTCGATATTGAAGTCCACGTTTCGGACGAATTCCTCGAGGAGATCGATTACGCCAAGGGGATGATGACCCTTGTTGATGCCGAAACGCAGAAGGCAATTCTCGAACGACTCAACGGGTACTCCGCCAGCCGCTGCGCGGGAGGGTCGGCCGCCAATACCGTCTTCGGAGTCGCCGGCTTTGGCGGGAAGGCCGCGTATTCGGCCTGCATCGGACGTGATGAACCGGGGCATGTCTTCCAGACCGACCTGACCCAGTTGAACGTGCGGAACCTGGCCTCGGTGATCGACGGAGCCAGTGGAACCTGTCTGGTGCTGATTACCGATGATGCCCAGCGGACAATGCTCACCAGCCTGGGGGTTTCGGCGAAGCTGGGGCCGGATGACATCGATGAGGAGGCGATTCGCGAAGCCGCGTATGTCTACATCGAGGGGTATCTGTTCGCTTCGGAGCCCACGCGGTCTGCCGCCTTGCGGGCCATCGACATCGCCAGCAAGCATGATACCAAGGTCGCCTTTACGGTCTCGGATCCGTTTCTCATCCAGTACCACCGCGATGAGTTCTGGCAGTTGATTGAAGGCCCGGTCGATTTGCTGTTCTGCAATCTCGAAGAGTCTCGGGCATTGACCGGACTGTTCGACGCCGTCGACTGTGCCCGCGAGATTCACGCCCATGCCGAGAACGTCGCGTTGACCATGGGACCAGACGGATCGGTGCTGATGCACAACGGTGATGTGATACCGATCGAGGGGGTTTCAGTCGACGCGGTGGACACGACCGGTGCCGGGGACATGTATGCCGCCGGGATCCTGTACGGCATCACCAACGGACTCACCTGGGAGCAGTCGGGACGGCTTGCTTCTCACGCAGCGGCGCGTGTTGTCAGTCAACTCGGAGCGCGCCTGAAGCAGCCGTTCACGGCCGAGGAGATCGCGCAGATCATCGGCTGACGTTTTGGCCGGGTGACAATCCCGGAACGAACCGCACGAGATATCGCAGAACCCGTCGTGCGTAGAGATCTGTCTGACGGTGCAGGGGGCGAGCCCGTCGATGTCGTTGCAGCGGGCCGGTACGCAGGGGCGCGGAGGTTCGCCTCATTGACAGCCGCGCAGCGGCCAAGTTAGGGTGGACTGAGTCCTGGCAACGGCGTTCTGCGGTTGCACCGATTCCGGTTATGCCGATTCCTCCGGTCACCCTTTCCGAAGGATTCGGACTGCACAGGTCTTTCCGCCTGCGGCGACCTCGTCCGTCCTGAGGCTGGACGGGCTGCGCGGCCCGTTCCTCGACTGAAATCTCCGCCAATTCCGAAACTGAATGCCCATTCGTCGACAAGGCTGTTAAATTTCCTGTGCCGTTTTCGGGTAGAGGTGCCTCATTGAGGTCGGTCCGTGGCCTGCTGCTCCCCTGACGTTCGAATGACTGCTCGACTCCCTCGCTGCCTCGCACTGTCTGTTGTCGCTGCGCTGCTCGTGGCAGCTGCCGGTCATGTTCTGGCTCAGGAGGGTGGCTCGATCCGCAACCCACCTCCGCCGACAGACGAGTCGTACCGCAGGGATCTGCAGCTCCCCTACCGGGACGTGCTCAAAAAAAATCAGCTCTCTCCACAAGACAGACAGCTGCTGGAGAAGGTTGTCCACTACAAAGTTTATGAGTTGATCCGGGAAGGACAGGAACTCGAACGGAACCGGAATCTGGGCCGCTTCCAGCAGGACATGCGGTCCCGCACCACAACTCCGGCTGCGCGGCAATATGCTCTGGAGCAGATGACCCGCTATGCCGCGATGCTTCTGAACGAGTCCACGATCGACGCAAAGGTGGTCGCGGCTCATGTGCTGAGCCAGCTGAACGCTTCGTTCGGCCCGCCTGGGCAGCCGGATGTCCCTTTCGTTCCGGCGTCGGGCCCCCTGATGCGGATCCTCGATCTTCCCGACAGTGACATCGCGGCGAAGGTCGTTGCTGCCGAGGGGTTGGGGCGGATCTTGCGGTTCGGTGAACCCCCGCTGACGACGCGGATCGACATTTCCGGGAAGCTCGCAGACGAGCTTGTACGCATGCAGAAGCTCCGCGGTACGCCCGAGCAGCCCCCCCGAAGTGGATATGAGTTCTACGTGTGGAACCTGACCACAGCTCTGGGAGAGGCGCAGCGAGTCTATAACCAGACCCGCGAACCGAAGATGGCCGATGCCCTCATGTCGGTCCTGACTGATGACAAGATGGACTTTCTGGCCCGGGCCCGGGCGGCGCACTCACTCAGCCGGCTCTCGTTCGATGGTGCCAGTAACCACAATATTTCGCTTCTCAATTATGAAGTTGCGCGGCTCGTACACGACGCTGCGGTCCAGTACAACGCGAACCGGGTGACGTCGCGTCCCTGGCCGATGTGGCGTCGGGTGGCGACCCGGGTGTACCTCGCCTACGAGGCCTACAACGACAGTGAGCGGAATCGCGGAATCGGGTTGCGAGCCATGACCAGCC
>CAZUXX010000212.1:924-6441 GCA_964624215.1 uncultured Planctomycetaceae bacterium | reverse complement strand
ATCGGGAGACTCGGGCGCAGCACGCCGATGAAGAACCGGCGTCTGCCGGAGCAGCGTCATCGACGAGAGCATCTGCTTCGCCGGTGCATACTCCGCGTCATACGTCAGGGCCGTCCACAACGCCTCCTCACACTCCAGCATGCGGTTGTGCCGGTGGTGCACCATCGCCAGTTGATAATGGGCCGCTGCCGGCTCGAGCACATACAGAAACTGCTGCAGGGCCTCGTCAGATCGACGAAGTTCCGCAAGACTCGTCCCGAGCCGAACGCGGAGAGACGCATCAGACGGAGACAGCGCCACCGCCCGCCGATACGCCAGCGCCGCATCCTCCCACTGGTCTTGCTCGACATGCAGATCACCAATCGCTGCCAGCACTTCCGGAGTCTGCAACTGCCGGTCAAGCACCCGTTCCAGCCGGTCCGCCGCCGACACCTCGGGCACAGTCGGAACGGCCAACCCCGGCGGCCGCGGCGGTAAGGGAGGAAGGTCCGGACGCGTCTGCACCGGCTCCACCGGCCCTGGCGACGGAGCAATCCCCGGCGGCGCCGCGTCAGCCGGCTCAAACAGGGGCTGAACCTCCCCGGAACCAGGCAACGCCTCGTCTGTCGACGGGATCGCCACCGGGTCGGCTGCGATGCGGCACCCCGGCAGCGACTGCTGAAGCGCCGCCACACCAGCCGCCGTCACCTGCGTGTTTCGCAGGTTGAGCCCTTCAAGTGAAGGCAACGACTGAAGTGCCCGAAGACCCTCATCCGTCACCGGTGTCCCCGAAAGTGTCAGGTACTTCAGATGCGGCAGCGGAGATAACGAGGCCAGCCCCCTGTCACTCACAGCGGTCTGACTCAGTCCCAGGAATTCCAGCTGTGACTGCGATCCAACCGCCGCGACACCGGCATCGGTGATCGCCGTCCCACGCAGGTTGAGCTGTTTCAATCCGGGCAGCACATCGAGAAACTGCAGATCCTCATCGGTAATCGCAGTCCCGCTGGCGTCGATCGTCGCGATCTGTCCGTGCTCATCAACCGAGACCACGGCTCCCAGTTCGCGGTACAGTTCGAGGACCTGCCGGCGACGTTCTTCTGCCGGGTCCGGCACGGAAGCGACCGGCTGGTCGGGAATCGCCGCAAGAGCCGGTGGCGTCGGAGCGACCGCAATATCGGCCTCAGCGACGGCCACCTCCGGCGCGATCCCCCCGGGAGCAACTTCGCCAGGAAGCGGGGCCGGCTCGGCAAACGGAAGCGGCTGCTTCTCTGACCGGGCAACCCCCGCCGCCGCGGCCCCCCCGGGCAGCACCGGATGCACCACGCTGAAGCTCTCTCGCCGCATGTCACGCACCCGCGGCGTCGTGCGACTGCGACCGCCCCACTGGCATCCGGCAGCGACGATCAACAACAGCAGGATCGCAGCAAGGGATCGGCGCAGCATCGGCATGGCACACATCCGTGAGAAGGGCACACGGATGCACTCGCCTTCAGCATCCGTGCTCGGAGTGCCGGATCGACCGGCTCCCGCCGGCGACATCCTGTCGCGGGGCATCTATCGCAATCGGTCGAAACACCCCGGGCACTACAACCCGCCTTGCTGCCAAACAGAGCAGATCGTTCAGCAGCAGTCCGCGCAGCACGGCTGGAGCGGCTCTGCTCACAGCGCGGATTAATCCGACCAGACCGTCTTTCCCGATCAGGCAAGCGCAGCCGCTACCTGTCCGCAAGGCTCATCCCCACGCCCCCGGCAGCCCTACAGACCCCACGAAAGCACGAACAGAATCAGCAGTGAGACCAGCATGAACACCATGATCTTCACGAACAGCGACACCGCGTTCGAAACGATCCGACGTGGATGCTCGTACCGCGTGGCGCTGTACACCAGGCTGATCGCCGCACTGAGCGGCAACAGATAGAACATGTAGTTCATCTCGCCGCCCCCGTGCTCTGCACTTCAGCCTGCGGCGTCTCCGCGACTTGGCCCACCGGCTCCGGAGCAGCCTCCCCCGATTCGTCCGTCGGCTCTGGTTCCTCGTCGCCGTAGCCGTACGCCGGCCCGTCGTAGGCATCCCAGATCGCGAGCATATTCATCAGGCCCGCTATCCAGGTGAATACCATCCAGATCTCAAGTTGGTTCCCCAGCCGTCCGTGCAGCAGATTCTCTTCACGGACCGACATCGGAACCGCCAGAAAATTCAGCGGAGAACGCGGGATCGAAGCAACCAGCACCCCCTCCGAATCGCCCGTCTCGGGATTGCGAACCAGGGCAAACACCCGACGCCGCGGACTCGCCCGAACCGGCTCCTCCAGGACCACCGAATTCAACCGGATCTCCACTTCCTCATCCCCGAGAGTTCCCGTGAAGTCTCCCGTAATCCGTCGCGCCGCATTCGCACCCTCCGACGGATTCAGGCGGATCGTCCCCGCCGCGGGCACCCCGTCATCCAGCGGCCAGCGGCCTTCCGGTTGCTGGTGCCCCATGCGGATTTCGCGGAGCACCTGATCCACATCAAGAGGGAAGTGCGGGCCGTTCGGCAGAAACAATCCTTCAAATTCGGCCTCGATCGCATCGTCAATCGACCTGGCCGGATCGTTCGACGGCGAGTGAAACCGCCGACTCTGGACCAGCCCGCTCAGCGAGGGCAACCCCACACCCAACTGCGCCGTGTACTTGAGCAACAGCGTCTTGTCGGCCAGCGGCTGACGGACATCGGGGGGCTGAACAGCCGCCCAGTCTGCCATTGCCCAGCCTGTCAGAAACAGTCCCAGGATGCAGACGGAGTAGATCGCTCCCTTGAACGTTCGCCCCTGGTAGAAATGACCCGCGCCTGGAATCAGCCAGGCCAGCAGGGCCGCCATCCACCGGTCTTTCAAATTAATCCGCGGGTCATGCATAGCCAACACGGTGGAAAAGAACCGTCAGCCCGGCCAAGGAAGCGGGATTCTAGGCGGACGACAGACACGGGGCCAGTCGAGTCGATCCCCTCCCGTCCGTTCTTGCCAACCGAAATCACCATCGACACAACCAGGATCGTGGCGCACACTAGAGCGCATCCACCGTCCGTGTCGCGTCGCTGGCGGCGTCACCCTGCAGCGATGCAGGCCTCCGCGGCGTCCAAACGCCGCCACCACGATCCTCGACAGGATCTCACGCGCGTTCAACGTGCGCTGCGCCTCCGCAAAGCGTCACCAGCAGCGTGCAGGCAATGGGACATCCAATCGCGCCGCAAGCTCCGGGACAGGATCGAACGAGCGAACACGACTTCGGGCGACGCCGCTTTGCTTCTTGCTGTCTCGCCTCGGTGCTGCCCTCCCTTTGCCCCCTGCCTCCTCCGAGGCCGGGTCCCTCGAACCTTCCTGACCCTCCCGCCAGTCAACATCGTGCCCGCAGTAGCCCACCGGCAGCACCCGGTCTGAATCAACAACGTCTCATGGTCTCTTCACGTCTCTTCATTTCCCGGCAGGACCTCACCCTCGCATCCTGGTGCCTGCTGGCGACGCTCCTGTCGGGTCTCGTCTGTGCCCAGGATCAGGAGCCCTCCGAAATCCGGCGGGCCGCGGCGAATCCCCCCGCCAGTGCAGCTCAACCAGCCGACCCCGCAGCTCCCGATGCACCGGCTCCAACTCCCGATCAACCCGCGCCGCAACCAGGCACACCACCGGACCAACCACCCTCGGTCGCCCTGCGTTCCGTCGTCTCACAGGAAGAGCTCGACTCCCTCAAAGCCCGTGTCGAGGCCTCCGACCTCGACGACGAGAACAAGAGCAAGCGGCTCGCCACCATTCAGCTCGCCTCCGAGGAACTCACTCGCACCAGCGAGCTCAAAACCCGGGCGGCACAATGGCAGGAGATGAGGCAGCAGGCCGCCCTCGAAAGGGACCGGATTCTTGCCGAGCTGGATGACCTCCAGAATGCCCAGCCGGCTCACCCCGATCCGACCCGAACCCTCGCCGAACTCGATAGCGAACTGGCCGAACGCCGCACCGAACTCGCCCAGTTGCAGGCAGCGTTCGACACCTTCGTCGCCGAATTGCAGGCGCGCCCCGGAAAGCGGGCTGCCCTGAGGGCCGCCTTGCTCTCACAGCCCCAGCAGATGGCCACCATCCAGAAGCAGCTCGACGAAACCCCGGCCGCCAACGACACACCGCTGCTCAGTGATGCCGTCCGCATGCTGAATCTTGCCAAGAAGCTGCGGCTGGAAGCCCTCTTCGACGCCGCCCAGCAGGAACTCACATTCTACGACACCGAGGACGGGCACGATCTCCCCCGCCTCAAACGCGAACGGTTCGAGCGGCAACTTTCACTCAAAAGACGCGAAGTCCAGGCGTGGGAAGAGGCCGTGCAGCGCCGTCGCGAAGACGTCATTGCCAGCCGCATCGACGCGGCCCGCATGGGACTTGCCACCACGACCGGCGCCCTGCGCGAACTGTATGTCAGCAACCTCGAAATCGCCGAGGAAGAGCTCCGGATCCGGAACTCCGCCCAACAGACCCGCGATACCCTCCGCTCCGAATCGGCCGCCATCGCCGATCTGCAAAAGCGGTTCTCTCAGCTCAGAGAACGCGAACTCAAGACAGGCAACAGCACCACTCTCGGCCTGCGACTGCGTCAGCAGCGGGAAGAACTCCGCGATCCCGACGAACTCCGGCGGACCATCGAACGCCGTGTCGACGCGGTGGAGACAGTCCGGATGAAGGCTCTCGACCGCAGCGAGGAACTCGATTCCCTCAGCGACATCGAAACCGCCACCAGCCGGTTCATCGAACAGCATCCCCCCGCCGCGGGCATCTCGAACGCCGACTGGGAAGCTCGCGTGAGCGAGGCTCTCACCCAGCGGAAACTGTTCCTCTCTGAACTCAACCGCGCTTACGACGCCTACTCCGACGTCCTCGACGAACTCGACCGCGAACAGGCCGCTCTCGCCGATCTCTCCGAACAACTGCAAAGCTTCATCGACGAACGGATCCTCTGGATCCGCAGCCATCGCGCCTTCGTTCCGACCCGGCTCGCCCACGACCGCGACACCCTCTGGTGGCTCATCCGGGGTGACTGGCTCGCCGAACCGCTGCGCGTCCTCAAGATCGACCTGTGGCATCGACCGGGATGGTACCTCGTCTTCGGGGTCCTCCTCCTGCTCCTGCAGGCCGACCGCCGACGCCAGCGCCGCTCGCTTCACGAACTGGCCGGCAAAGTCAGTTCCCGAATGAATGTCGACATCCGGCCCACACTCAAAACCATCGCCATTTCAGCTTCACTCGCACTCAGCGGCCCCCTCCTGCTGACGTTCGTGGGCTGGAGACTCAACGATGCTGCCGAGCGGACGCACTTCACCCGCAGCCTCGGTCAGAATCTCATTGCGCTCGCCGCCATCCTGTTCTTCCTCGACTTCACGCGACAGCTCGTGCGGGCCGACAGTCTCGCCGACGCACATTTCGAATGGAGCCACCGCATCCGCAGCCGGATCCGCCACTGGGTCCGCATCATGCTGATCGCCGGCCTCCCCCTAATGCTCGCCGTCGCCGTCCTCAACGC
>CAZUXX010000212.1:0-914 GCA_964624215.1 uncultured Planctomycetaceae bacterium | reverse complement strand
GAATGGGAACGCCTCGCGTTTTCCCTCGTCTTGCTGTTGCTCAGTGCGGCCGGATGGCAGCTGGTACATCCCCGTACCGGAGTTCTCACCGAGTGGATGACACTCCGGCCCGGCGGCTGGATGGACAAGCTCCGCATCCTCTGGATGCTCATCGCCGTCACGGTCCCCCTCGTTCTCGTCGCCCTCTCCCTCTACGGCTACCACTACACCGCCAAACGACTCGCCGAAAAACTCGCGCTCACCCTCATCCTCATCGAACTTCTGTCGCTGTTGCGCGGCATCATCATTCTCTGGCTTTCGCTCAAACATCGCCGACTCGCCATCGAACAGGCCCGCACCCGTCGCGCTGCCCTGTCCGAGACGAGCATCCCCACCCCCGCCGACGAATCAATCGCACGGGTCGTCGACATCAGCGAACAGAAACTCGACCTGTCAGTCAGCAATGCGCAGTCGCGACGGCTGGTCGCAACCACCCTCACCGTCCTCACGTTCGCTGCCGTCTGGATCGCGTGGGCCGACGTCCTTCCGGCACTCAACTATCTCGACACCACCACGGTACTGCCCCGTCACCCGCTCCCGGTCGACATCGTCGTCTCCGGTGAAGAGGCCTCCCCCTCGCCGGCCAATGCAGTCCCCGGCCCGGGCGAGGTCGCACCAGCTTCCTCAACAGCGACCGGCACCGGCACCGTCTCATCCTCCATCACACAGGTGACCTGGGGAGACCTCATCCGCGCAGTCGTCGTCGTCATTCTCACAGTCACCGCAGCCCGGAACGTCCCCGGCACACTCGAAATGACCATCCTCGAGCGGCTGCCGATCGACGCCTCGGTCCGATATGCCGTCACCGCTCTGGCCCGTTACCTGATCGCCTTCGTCGGCATCGTGATCGTCGCCAACCTGCTGGGACTCTCCTG
>CAZUXX010000211.1:5352-6456 GCA_964624215.1 uncultured Planctomycetaceae bacterium | reverse complement strand
TGGCACTGCAGGGCGAACGCGCAGAAATCCTTCGACCGCACCGGTCACGTTCGCGGAGGCATGCCCAAAGACTCCCCCGAAGCCTACAACCGCCCCCTCTCCGGACAGCCCGACCCCTGGTCACCCTCCGATCCCCGCTTCGGAGGCTACTGGCAAGGGGGACGCCACTGGAGCGAAGTCGTCGCCGACGACGCCATCGACTTCCTCCACGACGCCACCGCACGCCACGAACCTTTCTTCATGTATGTGGCCTTCAACGCCCCCCACGACCCCCGCCAGGCACCTCAGGAATACGTCGATCGCTATCCCGCAGATTCGATGGCCATCCCGCGCAACTTCCTCCCCGAGTATCCCCACAAGGAACTCATGGGAGCGGGAGTCGCACTCCGTGACGAGAAGCTGGCCCCCTTCCCCCGAACACATCACGCCGTGCAGGTGCACCGCCAGGAGTACTACGCCCTCATCACCCATCTGGACGACCAGATCGCACGCATCCTCAGCACACTCGAGGGCTCCGGCAAAGCCGACAACACCTGGATCTTCCTCACCTCAGACCACGGCCTCGCCGTCGGCCATCATGGCCTGTTCGGCAAGCAGAACATGTACGAGCACAGCGTCCGTGTCCCCTTCGTTGTCGTCGGACCCGGCGTCGATAGCGGACGCTCCCTCTCAACCCCCATCTACCTGCAGGATGTCATGCCCACGACGCTCGCGCTCGCCGGCGTCGAACCGCCCTCCCATGTCGACTTCCAGAACCTCCTCCCCATCCTCCGCGGTGAACGCCAGTCCCGCTACGACGCAGTTTACGGGGCCTATCTGGACCGTCAGCGGATGATCACCCGCGACGGCTGGAAACTGATTCTCTACCCCCAGGGCTCCGTCATTCGGCTCTATCACCTCGACAGCGACCCGCTCGAAAGCCACGACCGCGCCGGGGAACCAGACCAGCAGCCACGCATCCGCAGCCTCTTTAGAGAACTCCGGAACCTTCAGCAGCAGATGGGCGACGACCTCGACCTCAAACAGGCCTACCCCCACCTCGCCGGCTAGCCACTGCCTTGAGAACCGTCTTCCGCAGCCAAGGCAGAGACCACTGTCTCACAC
>CAZUXX010000211.1:0-5342 GCA_964624215.1 uncultured Planctomycetaceae bacterium | reverse complement strand
TGACGCTGCTGCCAACCGCTTCTGGCCATCCGTGCCCCCTCCATTCCGACACTCAGGTCAAAGGGGATGTCCGCATCAGTAACGGTGACAAACTGCTGAAGAACAAACACCGGTGGGACCATCCCACCGGCGGCGAGGTCCTGTCACCGGACGATCCCCAGGGCCGTCAATGCCGCGTCGGCAATCCGACCGCGAGCCTTGTACTGCTCCCGAGAGCGAAGAGAGCTTTGCGGCTCCTTGACGCCGAGCGGCAGACCCGTCTCCCAGGGGTGATGCCGATTCGTCATCACGATCGTATACACCCGCAGGTCGGGATCGATCCAGATGGAAATCCCGGTGTTGCCGCTGTGCCCATAAGCCCGGGAGGACATTCGCTGCGGACGATGCAGGGACTTCGGATCGATCTCCCACAGAAAAGCCCGGATCGGAAAGTCGGGATGAGGGCGAGTCGTCGTAAAGTCCGCAATCGTCTCGGCCGACAGCAGACGGCGGCCACGCCATTCCCCTTCGTTCAGCATCATCTCGCAGAAGCGGGACAGATCGAGCGCCGATGTGAACAGCCCCGCATTGCCGATCGCTCGACCGGCATCGCGGCCGTCCGCGTTATGATTCTCTCCCGGAACCGGATGATGTGTCGCCACCACCCGCACCGTCGGCTCGATCCGGTTGAACCGGGAGTCCGGCATCCCAAGCGGCCGGAAAATTTCCGCTTCACAAAACTCGCCAAAGGAACGACCACTGACACGTTCGACAATCGTGCTCAGGATGATCGAGTTCCGGCACGCGTACTGGTACTTCGTCTCGACCGGCCAGGAGGGACTGTCCTGAAGGAGTCGCTCGAAAATCCGGTCTCCTTTCAAACGCCCCCCGTAGCTGACTCGTGGAGCATCAGGAAAGCCGGAAATGTGAGCGGCCAGATGCCGCAACGTGATGCGATCGACGTTCTTGCCAGTGTGATCGGGCAGATACTTCGTCAGCGGTGCGTCCGGATCGACCAGGCCCCGATCATGCAGCATGCCGATCGCGGTGGCCGTGCAGACCACCTTCGTCACACTGGCAACGTCGAACAGCGAATCGCGACGCATCGCCACGCGTTCCGGCACGACCTGCGCGAATGCGAACGCTTCATGGTAGATCACGCCTTCCGGTGTCCCCACCAGCACCACCGCTCCGGGAAACAGTCGGGCGTTAATCTCCGCCGTCACAGCCCGAGCCACCTGTTCCCGCACCGCGTCCGAAATCGTGGGACCGGCCACGTCCTCCGGGACCGAGGGGGGAGTCCACAGGATCAACAGCGTCCAGAGCGCAGGAAAGGATGTCGGCATCGGCGTCGCGTCGAGAGTGGTCGTTTGGCCATGTCCCCCCAACCTGACAAGGCCGCACAAATCATAGATCGCCGATCAGCTTCCGCACCATCCGCTGCGCTGTGTGCCTCTTTCGGGTGCCGTTATTCATCCGGAAAAGTGCTGACGTTCCTGATCCCCCCCTGACAGGCAAGCCTTCAATCTGAAACGGTCAACTCACTCTGTTACCGGCCCGAACCGCGCCTCCCGCAGCCGCGTCCCCCGCAAAAACTCCTCGGCCTCCATCTCGCGCTTCCCCGCCGGCTGCAGTCGCAACACGCGCAACAGACCACTCCCCGTCTGAACCTGGAGCGTCTTCCCGTCAGCCACGATCGAGCCCGGCTGCAATGACTCCGAATCTCCCTCCCCCGGCGAGGTCTTGAGAATCAGCACCCGCGAAACGGGGCTCCCCGGCTGATGCAAAAACGTGTAGGGCGACGGCCACGGCTGCATCGCTCGCACGTGCCGCGCAATCCGCTCGGCCGGCTGCGTCCAGTCGATCTCCCCCATCTCCTTGCGCATCTTCGGAGCCCGCGTCGCATCCTCCGTCTGAGGCTGCTCACGCGCCGTCCCCGCTTCCAGTTCACCCAGAACCTGCAGCGTCAGGACCGCAGCATCCTCCGCCAGCCGCTCCTCCAGTTCACCCGTGGTCTCATCGTCTCCGATCGCCGTTCGCGTCATCCCCAGAATCGGGCCGGCATCCAGTCGGGGCTCGATCCGGAACAGTGTCACTCCCGTCTCGGTTTCCCCTTCAAGAATCGCGTAGTGGATCGGCGCCGCCCCCCGGTACTTCGGCAACAGCGAGGCATGCAGGTTGTACGCCCCCAGCTTCGGAATCGACAGCAGCTCCGCCGACAGAATCTGCCCGTAAGCCGCCACGATAAACACGTCCGCATCAATCCGCCGCAGTTCGTCCAGCGACTCCGGCGCGTTGACATCCTCCGGCTGAAACACCGGAACCCCCGCCGACTGCGCAGTCTCCTTCATCGGGTGCGGATGCCGGTGATGCCCGCGACCACGACGGTCCGGCTGAGTCACCAGCGCCGCAACCTCATGCGACGACTCGCACAATGCCTTCAGCGTCGGCAGCGCGAACGTCCCCGTCCCCATCATCACCAGGCGGTAAGGCATATCCGTCAGTTCAGCCAGTCCTGTAACTCGAATGTCTTCAACGGTTTGTTCGACACCGGCCCCGCACCTCCCATCGCCAGATGCAGGCGCAAGGCTCGCGGCTCGAAAATCATCGTCTGCAGCGTCATTTTTCCCTGATGGACGGCATGCAGCGCCTGGTGCACCTCGTGAATCCCCAGCGGCCCCTCCTGGCGACACACCTCATTCAATGTCTCGATCCGGGTGCAGCGGATATTCGTACGCAACCCCTCCAGCTGGAAGTGATTTGTGCAGCAGACCACCCCGTCAGTCGCCTCGCGACGACCCACACGACCCGGAGTCAGCTCAAACACTACCGCCGTCCGCGCATCCGCCACCGCCAGATTCATGTACGTCGTCCGCGGTACCTCCTTGAGCAGCCGCTCGGCCTCATCCACCGACGAACACTCTTCAAGTACCCGACGGAACGTGAACGCCATCGGAACCCCGCTCGGCTCAAAAATCGGCGAGCGATCCGCCGACTGATACACATCAAGCGTGGTGACCACCAGCCCCGCATCGTTGATCCCGGAGATCACTCCCACCATCCCCGGGTACCCGATCGACACAAACTTCCGCTTCCCCTCCGGGTGCACCACCAGAATGCAGTGATACCGGTGCAGAACACCCATATCCGGGAAATCGAAGTTCCGCCCGAAAATGAGTTCACCCGTCCTGCTTCGCTCCGGCAGCACGGCAAACTCCGAGCAGCCCCCCATCCGCCGTAACTCGACCAGCGCATTCCCCACGTACAGCCCGTCACGATTCAGTCCCGATTGCGCCTGGAGCGTATCCAGTTCCTTCCGATGATCCGGAGAAACATTCTCGATCATCTTCGCCGCAACCGCCGCCACCAGCGGAAACCGGTTCTCCGCTCCATGAGCCGCCAGCGTCTTCCGGGGCATCTCCACCAGCGGGCCAACCTGCTCACCCACCAGCGCCGCCTGCTGCCGCCCGATCTCCTCCGGGCTTCCCGCCAGGAACATCACCGGGTACCCCTGCACGTACTCCAGCCGCGCCCCCTCCGTCGTCGCCTCCCGATACGGGAAAACCGACTGTTCCTCCGCCCGGACCGGCGTGAAAACACACGCCCACACTGTCGCCACGAGACACAGCAGTACACGGCGTCGAACAAGAACAGGCATGGTGTCGCTTCCCTCAACCAGAACAGAGGTATCACCGGATGCAGGCGGCAATGCGCCCGCAACAACGTTCTTCCCTGACCACCACCTCAAAACTCTGCGGCCTCCTTTGCACCATTCAGCCATCCATCCACAGGGCCCCGTCGCCGCAACTCCTCGGGAGGCCCCCGCGTCTGGGCAACGTACGGCTCCTGCCAGTCAGCATCAAGTCTCGATCCCGGCCGGGCCAACGCGAGACAAACGCCCTGCAGCGTCCTTGCGACAAGACATCCTCCCTTCTCACCCTCCTCCGCCGGCGGCTTCCCCCGCCTGGTCTCCGGCATCTCCCCCGCCTCTCACCTCAAACGGCGGACGCTTCGCCTTCATCCGCAGCCAGTTGAGGGCTCGCAGCACCCGCGGCCGCGACACCAGCCATAGCTCGAACCGCTGCTTCCCCGGAATGTTCAACAGGGTCGAACCGATAAAGATCGTCAGAATCCCCTGTCCCGGAGTCACGATCATCACCGTCCCCACCAGCACCAGGACCAGCCCCAGCAGATTCTTCAGGGCAACGAACGTCCATCGCAATACCGGCCACTCCCGGAACCAGACCCCCGGAGGTCGCCGGTACAGAAAATAATCCGGAGGCAAACGCACCAGCAGCCACGGCCCCAGAAGCAGCGAGCCGACAAACATCAGTGCCGAAAGCATCGTCAGCGAGGTGACCAGCGCCGGGTGATCCCCGATCCATGCCTGAACCTCCGCCGCCTCTTTCCACAGACGGTCAATCGCCCGCGCCGACTCCTCCTCATCGCCGACCATCAGCAGGCACCAGCGCATCACCGGATCTCGAACAGCCGTTTGATGACGATCGTCGCATACGAACCACGACCCAGCCCGAAGCTCAACTCCACCAGGTGGCGTCCCGCATGCATTTCATCCGCACGCGTCTCCGCCCGCATCCCGGTCGGATGCACCACTGCTGCACGGCGTCCCTTCGAAAGAAAGCAGTCCTTCGGCGACCGGATCCGCAGGGAATCCATCGACACCCCCCACGCGGCAAGTCCCCTCGCGTACTTCTCCTGCAGGTCCGCATCATCCGCAACCTCATGCTTCAGACGTGTTGAAGGCAGCGGCAACACACGCTCCCGCAGCCCCCCACGCAGCGGACCATTGTCCCGGGGGAACAGAATCTCACCCGACCGCAGCGGAACCGGAACCACCCCCTCCCCCGACGCCGCGTCGCGCACCAGTTCCGCCAGCACCTCATTGAACACCCGGCTTTGCCACGCCGAGAGATACAGGCTTCGCAACTCACGGTTCACCCGCGCCCACGCCCCTTTGAAGTCGCCCGGCCGGTCCGCCAGAAAAGTCACAATGCTGCGGCGATGCGAACGCTCCAGCAGCCTCTTGCACTCGGCCCAATCCCCCCAGTGCCCTCGCAGAATCTCCTTCTGAGACGCCTCTGTTGCCCGGTCCTCCTCACGGGGCTCGGCAAACGCCAGCCACAATGCCCGCTCGTAATCCTCCTTCAGCCACGCCACCGCGATGAACTCCCCCGACTCTCCGATCGATCCAAACCGCTGGTTGTCGAAATAGTTCGGAACCCCCGCCAGCGCAACATCGCTCGCGGCAGCCTCGGCCCGCACCGCCGACTCCTCGTCCAGATCCCGGACGACAACGCGAAACCGGTTCCCCGCAATCTGTTCCGGACCGAACGCCTCAGGCA
>CAZUXX010000210.1:0-6471 GCA_964624215.1 uncultured Planctomycetaceae bacterium | reverse complement strand
GCTGATGACGCAGCCCCGCCGCAGCCCACTCCTGAAGAGCCGGCACCGTCTGAGGGCGAGACTGACGAACCGGCCCAGAACTGAGTTGAGTGCCAGCATTGTCCGCCGCCGGTGGTCGATTTTCGTCCCGGACGACGAGACTAATTCGGAGTGACGGACCATGCTGTTGAGCATGACCGGGTTTGGTGAAGGTCGGGGGCAGAACGATCACCTCGTCATCACCACTGAGATTCGCAGCGTCAACAATCGGCAACTGAAGATTTCAGTTCGCTGTCCGGACGCATTTCTGACGCTCGAGCACGATCTCGAAAAGTTGGTCCGCACCCGGGTGCGCCGGGGGACCGTCTACGTCAATCTCTATGTCGACCGGCTCGACCGCGGCCACGACCAGTCGATCGATACAGCGGTTCTCGCTCATTACTGGAACCAGCTGGTCGAGGTCTCGCGCGAACTGCAGACGAGTCCCCCGCCAGACCTGTCGTCGCTCCTCGCCCTCCCCGGCGTCGTGGTCGACTGGCGTCATCATCTGCTTGAAGAGGACGACTGGCCCCTCATCGAACAGACAGCGAACGAGGCGCTCGACGCATTGCAGACCTTTCGGCGGCACGAGGGCGAGGCGATGGCTGCTGAGCTGGAGTCGCTGACGAAAGTCATCGAGAGAGACCTGCACCAGGTCGCAGAGCGATTGCCGGGAGTCGTCACCGGATACCGGGACAAGATGCTCGGCCGCGTCCGCGAACTCCTCTCGGGAACCTCTGCCGAGATTGAAGACCGGGATATCGTTCGGGAAGTCAGCATCTTTGCCGACCGGGCCGACGTCACAGAAGAGATTACCCGGCTCCGCTGTCATCTGGGGCAGTTCCGGATTCACCTCACGTCGGAGGAAAGCCCGGGGCGCAAGCTCGATTTCCTTTGTCAGGAGATGTTTCGCGAGATCAACACGATCGGTTCAAAGGCCAACGACATCGAGATCTCCCACGCTGTGCTGAATATGAAAAACTGCGTCGAGAAGATGCGGGAGATCGTGCAGAACATCGAGTGACCTGTGCCTGGCGTCCCTCCCACGG
Organism: uncultured Planctomycetaceae bacterium; assembly: GCA_964624215.1. Taxonomy (GTDB): domain Bacteria; phylum Planctomycetota; class Planctomycetia; order Planctomycetales; family Planctomycetaceae; genus CAZUXX01. The sequence goes on along the minus strand of CAZUXX010000210.1, from coordinate 5,404 downwards.
AGGCGAAGCGGGTTCTACTGCATGCGAAGATTCCCGGGCCTCTCGCGATAGCTGCCTGTCACCGACTGTCGTCAGTTGAACCTGCGGCGGCTCGATGAGACTCGCTTTCCCCAAGGGGCCTTGACGTGCTCACACTTCTGATGCTGACCGGTGGTCTGGCTGTGCTGACCGTCGGGGCCGAGTTGCTCGTTCGAGGTGCCTCTGCCCTGGCAGTCGCGGCACGGATCTCGCCACTGGTTGTCGGGCTCACCGTCGTCGCTTACGGTACAAGTGCGCCTGAACTCGTCGTGAGCCTGCAGGCCACGATGCGCGGCCAGCCGGACATCGCCCTGGGCAATGTCATCGGCAGCAACAACTTCAACGTGTTGTTCATTCTGGGGATCTCGGCCGCCATTATCCCGCTCCGGGTATCACAGCAGCTGGTTCGATTCGAAGTCCCGTTGATGATCGGCGTTTCCATTGTCCTGACGGCAATGGCATGGGACGGACGACTGGGCAGGATCGACGGGCTGCTGCTGACGACGGCCCTGCTCAGCTACACCGTCTGGGGACTCGTTCAGAGCCGCCGCGAGCAGAGGGAAGTTCAGCGTGAGTATGCCGCCGAGTTTGGGAGTCCTGAAACAAGCAGGATGTCCCCTGGCAGAGTGGTGCTGTACGTCGCCGGAGTGGTTGCCGGACTGCTTCTGCTCGTGGTCGGCGCCCGGCTGTTCACCGATGGTGCCGTCGATATCGCCCGCCGACTGGGTGTCTCGGAACTCGTGATCGGCCTTACGATCGTCGCAGCCGGAACGTCGCTGCCGGAAGTGGCCACGTCCATTACAGCTGCCATCCGTGGCGAACGTGATATCGCCGTGGGCAATGTCGTCGGCAGCAATCTGTTCAATATGTTGGGGGTTCTGGGAATTTCCGGCCTCGTTTCCCGCTCGGGCATTCCCGTCTCGCAGTCGGTTCTGCAGTTTGATTTCCCGGTGATGATCACCGTGAGTGTCGCCTGCCTGCCAATCTTTCTGACAGGCCATCTCATCGCCCGCTGGGAAGGATTCCTGTTTCTGGGCTACTTTGTCGCATACACCACATTCCTGATTCTGGGCCAGACGAACGTCGATCTGGCCCATTCGTTCGCGTGGATGATGGGTGTCTTCGTTCTCCCGCTGACTGCCATCACCCTGGCAGTCAGCGTGATTCGATCCCGCCAGTGGAGCCGGGGCGGTGCGGAATCGTCCGCACCTTGAGGCGCCTGCCCGTCATGCTTCAATGCAGCGACGCCTTGGCAATCGTCCGGGCCCCGGTCACCCTGAGAAATTCCCGTAAAGTTTCAGGACAAACGGACGTCGAATCCATCGAACACGTCCACCGCCACAACACGGTTACCTGCTGCGGTCCAGACGTGCTGCCAACGCGGCGATTGCCACCACGATCCGGAGCATCCATGGATCGCTGCCTTACAGCACGATCGTTTGCTCACGGTCAGGGCCGATCGAGACGATCTCGACGGGCGAACCGACAAACTCGCTGATGCGATCCAGATACGCGCGAGCCTCCGAGGGCAGGTCTGCCATCGTCCGGGCCCCCGAAATATCTGTCTTCCAGCCCGGCAGAGTCTCGTACACTGGCTTCGCCTTGGCCAGATTGACGTCACGGCTGGGGAACGTCGTCGTCCGCTCTCCGTCGATCTCGTAGGCGACACAGATCTTCAGCTCGTCGAGAACGCTGAGAACGTCCAGCAGCATCACTGCCAGGCAATCGACGCCGCTCACCCGGGCTCCGTAGCGGGTCGCCACCGCATCGAGCCAGCCACAGCGGCGCGGCCGTCCGGTGACCGTGCCATACTCGCGGCCGGTGTCCCGGATTTTCTGCCCGATCTCATCGTGAAGTTCGGTGGGGCAGGGGCCTCCGCCGACCCGCGTGGTGTACGCCTTGACGACACCGATCATGCGATCGATGTACCGTTCAGGGACCCCGCTGCCGGCATGAATTCCGCAGCCGGAACTGTTGGAGGACGTCACATAAGGGAACGTCCCGTGGTCGATATCGAGAAGACTGCCCTGAGCCCCTTCGAACAGAACCGCCGCCCCCTGACGGATCCGGTTGTGCAGATACTCGGTCGTATCCGCAACGTAAGGTGCCAGCTTTTCGGCATACCCGAGATACGTGTCCGCAATCTCGTCCGCCTGAAACGGCTCGAACTCCGGTGAAAGTGCGGTGAGAATCTCGTTCTTGTCGGCGACCACCTCCCGGAGTCGCTCGCGGAACGCCGGCGGATCGTAGAGCTCCCCCAGGCGGATGGCGTGAGTCCGTCCGTACTTGTCACGGTAACAGGTGCCGATCCCCCGCATGGTGGTCCCGATCGCCTTGTCACCCCGACGGCTTTCGAGCACCGCCTCTTCGGCCAGGTGATACGGGAAAATCACGTGCGCCCGGTCGCTGATCCAGAAGTCGTCACCGATCGGTGTCCCCTGCGCCTCGATGGACGCCATCTCCTGCAACAGGGCCTCGGGGTGCAGCACGACACCGCCGGTGATCACCGAGCTGACTCCCGGTCGCAACACCCCGGCGGGAAGCAACGACAGCTTGTACGTCTTGCCACCGAAAACCACGGTGTGCCCCGCGTTGTTTCCTCCCAGATAGCGGACGACCACGTCGTGCTGATCAGTCAGCAGGTCGACGATCTTTCCTTTCGCTTCATCGCCCCACTGCAGGCCGACGACGGCTGTATTGGCCATGATCCTCAGTGACTCCATGAATTCGCGGCTGTCAGATGCAAGTCGCGAGTGTAACGGTCAATGATCCCCCCGGCGAACGTCACGCGAGGCGATCGCGGCGCGTTCTCCGATCCGAAACACATCAACACCGATGTGCACGGGGTTTGCGTGTCAGGGACGGGTGGAAGTGTCGGCCGAACCGGTCTGATTGCCGATGCAGTACAGATGCTCGAACGAGCGAATGTAGATGTGTCCACCAGAGATCGCGGGAGTCGCGTTCACGCGTTCCCCCAGATCATTCCGCGCCAGTTCACGGTATTGGGTCGGATCGGGCGCAAACACAGTCGTCACGCCGTGCTGGCCGGTCGCATACAGGCGACCGTCGGCAAAGAGCATCGACGCCCAGTGAGGACCGGCATTCGAACGGCGAACTTCCCACCGCAACTCCCCGGTATGGAGGTCGCGGCATTCAATCGAACCTTCGTTGTCGGCATTCGCCATGTAAATCGCGTCGCCAACAATCATGCCCGAGCCAATCCGTTGTGGATTGCGCGGCCGCCCGTGTACGTGCCACTTGCGGTTGATCTCCGTCATGTTGCCTTCGCCACCAAGGGTGAAGCCCAGGGCAGGGCCCCCAAATCCCCCCATTGCAACAGCAAAGTCCCCACTCACATGCGGCGTCGTGTACATCAGATCGCTGCGTTCGCTGCTGACCCCCTCGACATACCAAACGATGTTGCCCGTCTCGGGGTCGTACGCCGCCACGCGTGTCGGCAGCCCGCAGAGGATCTGTTCCTTGCCGTTCACTTCAACGATGAGCGGCGTCGACCAGCTGCCGACATATCGACCCTTCGCCTGCGGATTTCCACCCGGTTCCGGCGTTTCCCACAGAATCTCACCCGTTTCAAGGTCGAGAGCAGCCAGAAACTGACGTTCACCCGGCCCGCAAAGCTGGATGACCTTCCCCTGATGAATGATCGGGGAAGATCCATATCCCCAGACATGGTCGAACATTCCCAGGTCACGCGACCAGAGCAGCTTCCCCTCCAGGTCGTAACAGATCATGCCAGCCGAGCCGTGCCAGACCACAACCCGCTCACCATCACTGGCCGGCGTCGTGGCGCCGAACGGATTCGTCTGGTGCGTCTCTTCAACACGGTCGAACTCTACCGTTCGAACCCAGACCTGGCTGCCATCGTCGGCACTGTAGCAGGACAGGCTCCTCCGTCGGCCGTCCTCGGATCCGCCCGCCAGGAACACCAGTCCGTTGGTAACGATCGGACTCCCGTTCCCTGGACCCGGCAGCGGTGTCGACCAGCGGATGTTGGATGTCTTGCTCCACCGCAGCGGAAGATTCGTCTCCTGAGATACGCCCCGATTCCCGGGTCCACGGAACAACTGCCAGTCGTCTCCGAGGCAGGTTGAACTCAGCAACAGCGTGATCAGCAGGACAATTCGCATCGCGTTTCCTTTTTCCGGCTCCGACTCACGGTACTTCGGGCCACCGGGTCCATCAAGCTGCCACCGTCCAGGTCACGCCACTGTTGTTCCCTCCGGTTGTCACTCGGCATTCCTCGTCGCGGTTTCTGGGCCACGAATAGAGATCTCCGGATTCGTCTTGTTGCGTTCGGACGATCGCGGCATACTCCCGCCCGACCAGCCCTCTGGCATGTCTCCTCCGACCGTACCCTGACCCATGATCATCTGTCACAAGTACCGGTTCATCTTCCTGAAGACTGCAAAAACGGCCGGGACGAGCATCGAAATCGCCCTGTCAAAGTTCTGCGGCGAGGATGACGTCATTACGCCAATCACCGCGGCGGATGAAGAAATTCGAACACAGCTGGGATACCGCGGACCGCAGAATTATCTGGCGGACCGCTCCGAATACGGTCTGCGGGACTGGTGGCGGCTTTTCTACTCACGCCGCGAAAAGATGCGGTTCTACAATCACATTCCCGCCTCGCAGGCACGACCGCGAATCGGTGAGGAGATCTGGAACAGCTACTACAAGTTCTGCTTTGAGCGGAATCCCTGGGACCGCTGCATCTCTCTGTACTACTGGAAATACAAGCAGGAGCCGCGGCCGGACTTCACCCGCTTCCTGCGTTCCGAAGCGCCCAGGATTCTCAAGCGCGGCGGCATCGAGATCTACACCATCGACGGAAAGGTCGTCGCCGACCGCGTCTGTAAGCTGGAACACCGGGATGCCGAGTTGCGCGCCATCGAAAAGAAGCTCGGTTTGCCGGGGAAACTCGAACTTCCCAATGCCAAGGGAAATTTCCGCAAGGACCGTCGCCCCTACCAAGAAGTGCTGACTCCCGAACAACGTGCGATTATTGACGACATGTTCCAGGATGAGATTCAGCTGCACGGCTACCAGTTCGACCAGCCGGTGCGGAAGGCCGCGTAGACGCTCGAGCACAGACAGCAGGCGCCTGCACACATCCCCGGCGCCTCGCCGCGAGCATCCCGAGTGACGTCTTCAGTCACGCAAGGGGCCGATTGTCAATCAGCCGGGTCTTGCCCACGCGAGCGGCGATCAGGGCCACCATCTCCGCTTGCGGACTCTCCAACGGTTCAAGCGAGTCCGGGTCGACAATCGCAAGATAATCCGGCTCGACCAGCGGATCGGCGGCGAGTTCATCCGTCAGCCGACGAACCAGAGCATTCAGGTCGCGCTCGCCGTCCGCAATCGCACT
>CAZUXX010000209.1:1980-6476 GCA_964624215.1 uncultured Planctomycetaceae bacterium | reverse complement strand
TCGTCACCGACGTCGAGTCGGGAACCTTCCGGATCTCTGACGAAACTCCCGCAGACTCGTCTCGCGAAGACTCGTTGAGCCCGCCGTGAACAGTGGTCACCCCCTCGGGCGGCAAACCTCCACATCCCGGTGGTCCCCGTGCCGGCATGCACGGGTTCCACCCGATTCATTGCACCGAAACATCACTTCAAAAGCGGATTTATTGTGGCACGCCTGATCGCAATCGAAGGCATCGACGGGTCCGGCAAGGGAACCCAGGCGGCTCGTCTGGCCGAGGCGTTGCGCAGTTCCGGCTATCGCGTCGACCAGATCGGGTTCCCCCGATACGAAGAGACATTTTTTGGTCAACGCATCGGCGACTTTCTCAATGGACGGTTCGGCCCACTGGGAACGGCTCATCCGTTCCTGGTCTCTCTGCTGTTTGCCGGCGACCGTTTCGAATCCCGGGAGAGGCTCCTGAGTGCGATCGACGGTCACGATTACGTGATCCTCGACCGCTATGTGGCTTCCAACATTGCCCACCAGACAGCCACCTGCTCTCCCGAAGAGGCGCAGGTTCAGCAGGAATGGATCGAGCATCTTGAATTTGAGCTGTATCGCCTGCCCCGACCCGATCAGGTTCTCGTTCTCGACATTCCGGCAACCACCTCTGCCGAACTGATCGCCCGCAAGTCTCCGCGGAGCTACACCGAAGCCACCCGGGACCTTCAGGAATCCGACATCGGGTACCAGGAAGCGGTCCGGCGGCGGTATCTGCAACTCGGTGGCGATGACCCCGCATGGAAGATCGTCTCGTGCCTGGGGCCAGACGGCACGCTGCTGCCGATTCCGGCGATCACCGAGACGCTGCTGCAGTTCATCGCCGAAACTTGAGTGAATTTCCGGAATCTGCCGGATTTGCCGGTTTTGGTCGAGCGGTCTTGGCCGACGCTGCCGGCTCGCGCTAGTGTGCAGCATCACAGGCTGCCACAGGCAGGCGGTCTCGGGTCTCCCAGCAACCAACGAAAGGTGCCGTGCAAATCCCGGCGGAGCACTCACGCACGCTCAATCGCTGCAAACCGGCGGCTGTCTGCCTGCTGGTACTGGGCTCCCTGCTGCTTTTGACCGGCTGCGGGACCACCAAGCAGACTCACGCCACCGACCAGATGCTCGAGTCGGCCGCCATCGATGTCGCGATTGCCCAGATTGACTTCTCGCCCCTGGCGGGCCAGAAGGTGTACTTCGATTCGAAGTACATCAGCGACTACAAGGGAGTCGGCTTCGTCAACTCGAACTACATCATCAGTTCGCTCCGTCAGCAGATGATCGCGGCCGGACTGCTGCTGTACGACAAACCGGATGAGGCTGATTACGTCATCGAAGGAAGGATCGGGGCCCTCGGGTCCGATGCGCACGATGTCGTCTACGGACTCCCGCAGAGCAACGCCCTGTCGTCCGTCAGCACGATAATCCCGGGTGCTCCCGCACTCCCTGCCCTGCCCGAGCTGTCTGTCGCTCGCAAGTCCTCGAAACAGGGAGCCGCAAAACTCGCTCTGTTCGCCTACGATCGCGAAGAACGGACACGAGTGTGGCAGTCAGGAACGTCAGTTGCCCGAAGCACAGCGAAAGACAGCTGGCTCGCCGGAGCCGGACCTTTTCAGGAAGGCACGATCTACGACGAAGGGGTCCGCTTCGCCGGAGCCAGGATGCCATGGCGGCGCAAGCGGGTCGTACCCCGGCCGCAGTATCACGATTACGGCAAGCTGGCTCTGTTTACTGATCCCCGCATCCCGGACCTCGAACTGGCCCCGCATTCGCTCGCCGATGGGCCGGTCGATGTGACGAAAGACTCAAAGATCCAGCAGGTGTCGGGGGAACAGCCAGCGGCGGAGTCCGAGTCTGACAAGGCGGAAGGTGACTCACAGACTCAGGAGGCGAAGAAGCCGGCTCCACCTGCGGCATCTCCCACGTCGCACGTTCCACCGGCCCCTGCCCCGTAGTGATCGGTCGAGCAGATCAGAATCGGGATCGCTGCCTGGCCGGTCACCGGTCCCCGCCGGCAGGATTCATTCGGCCGTTACCTCGATGACCCGGACTCATCAAAAAGGGATCCGCCACCGCGTTTCAGGGCGGATCCCTCGTGAGGCGATTTCCTCGCAGCGTCGACCTCAGCCTGTCGCCGCTCGATCGCGGTACACAGCCAGTCCACCGACTGTCGCCGCTCCAGAAGAGCGGCCAACCGGTGCGGTGACGCCGATGACGTCACCGCAGTGACCATCGGCATCAGAAAGTGCATCGCCTGTGCTCCGATCCCGTTCAGCGGTCGGGACATTTCGAGAAAGGCCAGCGCCGGCGCGGTCAGTTCGCGACGAACGATCTCGTGCGCGAGTCGATTGAGAAGAGCCTCCTCATCGGCGGTCGGCTCCTGCGGACCCGGATCAATCGCGAACGCATGTCGCAGACGGTCTTTCCAGGTCGACATGAGACTTCCACTTGGTCCTGAACCGCTTACGGAAGGCAACACCGGGGAGGGATCTTACACCCCCCACGCTCCCTCATCCTTCAGGAGCTTGTACTCGACGGCGTCAACGAGCGCCAGCCAACTGGCTTCGATCACGTTCTCGCTCACACCGATGGTGCTCCACACGTCCTGGTCATCGGCACTTTCAATGACCACGCGAACGCGTGCCGCAGTCCCTTCTGCCGAGTTGATCACGCGGACCTTGTAATCGACCAGGTGCATGGTCTCGAGCGAGGGATACGTCGGCAGGAGTGCCTTGCGAAGCGCCTTGTCGAGCGCGTTCACCGGTCCATCCCCTTCGGCCACCTCATGACGGACGGGGCCATCGCCATCAATCCGGATCTTGACGGTCGCCTCCGTCAACGGATGCGACTGACCTGCGGTCTCCACGTTGACCCGGTAGTGCAGCCGCTGGAACTTCGGTTCGTACGTGCCGGCCGTCTTCTTCACCAGCAGATCAAACGAAGCCTCAGCCGCTTCGTACTGCCAGCCTTCGTTTTCACGTTCGACGACCGCATCGAGGATCCGCTTCATCAAATCGCCGTCGTTCTCGATCTTGAACTTCGTCGTTTTCGCGACGATGTTCGACCGACCAGACAGCTCGCTCACCAGGATCCGCCGCTCGTTCCCCACCTCGACCGGGTCGATGTGTTCATAACTGTGGGCAATGCGGTTCACGGCGTGAACGTGCATTCCTCCCTTGTGGGCAAACGCACTTCGTCCGACGAATGGCTGGCCATTGCGTGCATTCATGTTGGCCAGTTCGTACACGTAGCGGGCCAGGTCGGTCAGATGAGCGACGCCGTTTCCCTGCAACACGGGCAGCTTCTTCTTCAGAGCCAGGTTGGCCGCCACGCTGATGAGGTCTGCGTTTCCGCACCGCTCGCCGATTCCGTTGATCGTCCCCTGCACCTGGGCGGCGCCGCAGTCGACGGCCTTCAGCGAATTGGCCACGGCCACATCACAGTCGTTGTGACAGTGGATCCCGAACGGGATCGACAGTTTCTCCGCAACCACCTTCAGCGTCGACTCGATCCGCTCCGGCAGCGATCCGCCATTCGTATCACAACAGATGACGATCTCCGCCCCGGCCTCCTGTGCCGCGAGAATCGTCGCCAGCGCGTACTCGGGGTTCGCGGCATACCCGTCGAAGAAGTGTTCGGCATCGTAGAGCACCCGTTTGCCCTGCTGTCGCAGCCAGCGAACCGAGTCACGAATCATCGCCAGGTTCTCGTCGAGATCGACCCGCAGCACCTCGGTCACATGCAGGTCCCAGGTCTTTCCGACAACCGTACAGGCAGACGTTCCTGCCGCGACGAGTGCCTGAAGCCCCTGGTCCTCTTCCGGGCGGACTCCGCGGCGGCGCGTCATTCCGAACGCACAGACCACGCTGTTCTTCAGCGGGAGCTTCGCCACTTCACGGAAGTACTCCGTGTCCTTCTCGTTGGAACCGGCGAAACCTCCTTCGATGAAGTCGAATCCGAGTTCGTCGAGCTTCTTCGTAATCAGCAGCTTGTCCTGGATCGAGAAGTTGACACCTTCACCCTGACTGCCGTCGCGGAGCGTCGTATCGTAAAGCTGGACCATAATTTTCGTGCTGATCAGAAAAGTGGCCGTCCGGGAACCGGGAGGTCGCATCCCACAGTCGGCCGAGTGACGAAGTGTGTGGGACCTCTGGTGTGTGATTGCGAGACCCCAACAAAAAAACCCTCAGGCGGTGACCTGAGGGTGACGACTCATCTCGATATCCAACCCGGCGGTCACATGGCGCATGCACCAATAATTCGAATACGAATAATGGCGCAGACCGCGATCGTGACAGCCGCGAGGCTGGCAGCGAAATCGAAAGTCTGCTTGCAATATGCCATGGTTTCCGCTCGTTCCCGTGACAATAGGCGCAGAGTGGTCCGGCGTCAAACCGGTTCTGTCAGTTTTCGAGAGAACGGCAAGGCCAACGCCGCCTCAAGCCACGGGAATCCGGGCCGCGCCACGACTT
>CAZUXX010000209.1:0-1970 GCA_964624215.1 uncultured Planctomycetaceae bacterium | reverse complement strand
CGACGGCGTTCAGCGGGCCGTTACCGCGCAACTGGCAGGATCGCGCGAACATCGTCCCCGGGGGGTTCATCGTCGCGCCCCTGTCCGCGCCCGTCTTTTCCGTCCCGACCGACGCTGTACACAACGAACCCGCGCTCGTCAGTTCGAATGCGAAGTGGCTCGTCGGTGAACGGGTCAATCGCGACCTCTCCGAGATCCTCAATCGTTGGCGGGAACTCGCCGGTGCGGGCCCGGTACGCGGCGGCAGCAAACGCGGCCTCCAGCGTTGCCGACCGGGCGATCGCCTCAACACGTGCCCCCTCCACCGTTCTGACGGCAGGTGTGAGTTCCCGCAACAGAATGGACGCCGCATCTGGCACCTCCTCCCCGACCCACCACCGCGACAACGACTCCTTGAGAATCTGTGAGGCAGTTTGCCGAGGTCGCAGGTACACTCGCTCGATCTCACGAAGTGCCTCAATTCGCTGCTGGTAACCATCCTGACTGAGCCCACGCAGCATTTCGTCGAATGCACGGTTCACCGACCGCAGGACTTCATTGACGTTTGAGTGTCTGATGACCAGTTGACGCATCCGTTTCGCCAGTTCGCGATCGGTCAGTTTCGAGTCACGTTTGAGCCGGTACAGCCACGACCCTGCAGGGCGCCCAACCGGAAAGGCGGTTCTCGAATCGTCCCAGAGAACATTCTCCGGTCCCCGGGACAGTAGCGTGCCTGCGTCGGCCGGATGCCGGTGCAGAAAGCACACGCTGTCCAGTGTCAGGTAGCGCTCCGCATGGGTGACAGAACGCTCGAGCGATTCGATTTCCAGGATCGGCCGCACGACCTGGAACCGCTGCTCGATTTCGTCGGCCGGCAGTTCGCAGCGCGCCAGCCAGTGTGTCACCGAAGCGTGGGCCTCCCCGCGAATCGCATAGCCCACGAGCATTTCAATCAGTGTCCACCCGTGTTCTGAGTGACGGGCGAGTCGCTGTACATCGACCAGGTCCTGCCACGCTCCATCCACGTCCCCCTCTCCCAGCCGGAGCATTGCTCGTGCCGTCAGCGTTCGCCCGGTTGTCCGCAGCCCCTGAACGTGCGGCAATCGAACCGCAATCATCGCCGGGTCGTCGAAACTGATGTACGGGGAATAGGCCTTCGGCCGCCGAAGCGCCCGATGGACGTCCGCAAGCACCTCCTCCGAGGCATCCAGCCACTCGGCCAGCTCCGGGAACTCCTTGCGGGTCCACTGCCGCGACCAGGCGGTCGACCACGCGGCAAGCAGTTCATCAATCTCCTCAGGCGTGAACTCCTTGCGAGACTTCCAGTACGCAACGGGACCGATCTGGCGCGGTTCACGAGGGATCCCGATCTGCAGACGCTCCTCTACCTGACGCAGATAGTCATCCGGGCTTCGTTCGACATTGCCGATCGCCGGCCACATCAGCACCCAGAAGTTCTCGTCGCGGCTGACACCGTCCGAGGCGACCCGATTGAGCGCCTCGACGTAATCGGGGCAGCCCGATTCCGTCAACGGCTCTGTCACGACCGTTGTCTCCGGACCGGGTTCGAGCTGCGTTTCCGAATCGTCCGCCCGGGTGAGGGAGGCAACCACGGGCGACAGGGCAACGAGAGCCAACAAACAGCGAGGTAACGTCCTCATTCGCACTGTCCCCAACAGAATCATGCAGACATCCGCGGATACGTCTGCCGCACGAGGACTGTTGGAAATTCTTTCGACCGACAATGCCGAATCACGCCACCGCGCGACGCTTCCGGTTGGGCCCCCGCCCCTTGTCCGCCTGCGGATCATCGCCTATCGTCCGGGAATCAAGGGCCGTCCCGCGGTGCGGGTCGCGGCGGCCTGTGTCTCGATGCCGCACGGCGGTGTCTTTCGCCGATTTCGTCCGTGGCCAGCTCCACGACAATCGCGAAACCGACACGCACGAGCGACTGCAGACGAGCAGTTGCACGGCCCCCCTGTCTGTCCTGC
>CAZUXX010000208.1:0-6517 GCA_964624215.1 uncultured Planctomycetaceae bacterium | reverse complement strand
CGCTGATCTACGGCTACGAGAACATCACCCGCTCCGGTCCGCACCAGATGCACCGCCATCTTCGGGTTCAGCATCAGCGTCCCTTGCAGGCTCAGCTGCGATCCCGGCGCCGGTGCAAACCGGGTTGCCAGGCCCATCCGCTTGAGCAGCAGGATCGTGCCAACGCCGACACCGATCACAACGAGTGTCCAGCTGGCGACCCGCACGAGATCCCCCGACAGCGACACTGGCTCGCTGCCTGTGGCGTCCCAGTGGGAATCCATCATTCGCTGCCGCTGGGTCGCTGCCGATGTCCCGTGGCGTCGAGGGCGTTTTGTCTCGCCACGACTCTCGGAGGAAATCGGCTGCGACGAGTGCGACGGATGCACCGCCCGCGGCGCCTCCTCCGTGCCGCTGTCAGTCAGGTACGCCAGTTGACGGATCACCCCGCTTCGCCCACCGGGAACCGGTCGCAATGTCACCGGCTCCGTCAGTGGTCTCAGTTCCTGACCAGCAGCGATCGGTACAGGCCCGCCCACCACGGCGAGCAGCACCACGGTACGGAGGATCCTCCCGGCACGGCCACGGCCATGCTGTCGCAAACCGGATCCAGGACAGGAAGTCGTCAAAACTTGGCAGCCTGCGCCACCGCCGCGGGACTCGCCTCGCGCCGGGGACCTTGGGGAGAAGGGTCGTGACGTTCGGAATCGGACTCAACAATTTCCGTAATGCGGACGGCGTACCGACCATTCACAACGACAATGTCGCCGCGGGCCAGCAGAACCCCCTGAGCCATGATGTCGACCGGCTCGTCGACTTCCCGTTCCAGCTCGATGATCGAATCTTCACCGAGCCGCAACAGGTCGCCGATCGGCATCTCCACCCGTCCCAGCTCGACGCTGACACTCACACTCACGTCGTAAAAACGGTTCAGCGACAGCTGACCCGTCCCCTGACCGGAACCGGTCGCTGCGGGGAACTCGATCGGCCGGGCAGCGACCGTCGGTCCGCTGCTGGAAGGTTCGCTCGCAGAGGCTGGGGCGAATTCGTGGCTGTCCGGTTGGTTCATATCTCTTCTCAGCGGTCAATAACGGTCTCGATCTGCAGCGCCTTGCGACTACCGACGCGACAGGGGCGTCCGCTCCAGCGGGACTTCCCCCCCACCGCCGCCGGAATCGGACGATGAATGGACTGCTCCAGGACGAGCACATCTCCCGCACGCAGCCGTGTGATCTCTCCCATGCTGAGCGAGGTTCGTCCCAGTTCGACGACGACTTCGATCGGCAGCTGTAACACCAGCGCTTCGAGATCCGCCTGCTGTCCGGTCGATCCGGCTCCCCCCAACTCCTCCGAATCGAGCAACTCCTCGATCTCCTTGCGGGGCAACAGCCATACCGCCGAATCGGTCCCGTGGCCGCAGGTGATCTCCCAGTGCACCGAGATCAGTTCGGACTCCGCCGGCAACCGCCGACAGCGCCGCGGACGGCAACGCTCCTCGACGCGGCACCGCAACGGTTCGACGCCGGGCCATCCCTCGGCGACCGAATCGCACAGTGTCTGCACCAGCACGTCGCACAGGGTTTCCTCCAGGCAGGTCAGTTCGCGTGGCGAAGGCCACTCACCGGTGACCTCGCCGAACATCTGCGCAAGAATCCCGAGGATCAGCGGAGAGGGGAAGCTGAGTAGCGACGGAATGGCGGAATCCGCCAGAGTCAGGACGATCCCCACACCAGGATCAGGGAGATCCTTGAGCGCCACCCGATACCGAACCGGTGCAATCGACGTCGCCCGAACCGTCACCGGCGCAGCCAGAACCGCTCCCCAGCCTTCCGCAATCCGCTCGCAGCTGTTCTGTTGCCAACGCTGGATCAGGCGGTGATGGGCTGTCGACAGCTGGCGCGGATCGCTGAAATCGATCCGCTGCGGAGAGGACGAACTCATTGGACGTTGAACTCCTCGAACAGCACGTCGTAAATGCGGTCGTAGCCATCCGGGAAGAGCACGCTGTTGAACTGGTCGCGGATCTCCCGCCGCAGCATGTTCTGACCCGCCGCACCACGGATCTCATCAAGCTCCTTGTCCGAAAGGTGGCTCAAGAGCCAGTTCCGGAGGATCAACCCCTGCTTGTCGACCGCCTGTTTCACGATCGCGTCCTGCGCCTTGTCGATCTGCAACGAGATCTTCAGCCGCAGGTAGCGGTTCATGCGGCCTTCGTTCAGGTTCACCGTGACATCCCCGAACGGAACAAAGGCGATCTTGTCCGCCGTCACCATCTCGACGTTGACCGCCGGCGTTTTGGTCTGCTTCTCCTCGGGCTCGGCTTTCAGCATCAGCGGTGCGGCCACTCCGAGCCCGCCGGAGACCGCACCGACAAGCAGCCACCCGATCGCGGATTTCTTGGAGGACGGTGTCTGCCCCTCGGCTGCTTGAACTTCCTGAGAATTGGCCATGCGAAACGCCCGTTCAGATTGTTCTCGACGAGGTCGGCCTCCGCCGTTCACACCGCGCACAGAGGCTTCTTGTTCGTTATCGGCGTCCCGACCGTGCGGGCTTTACCGATCATTCCGATGAGAGAATTCCGGAAAGCAGGGAAACTCCGGCCAACCGCGCAAAATTGGCGAGCGCCCCCCCGTTCGACGCTCGTTCCTCCCCGATCCTCTGGATGCAGTCGAGACTTCGTCTACGATCCCCCCACAGGTGGTGTCATCGTTGTTCGTTGCGCGAGGTTTCCTATGGCTCAACTCCCCAATCCCCTCGACCATCGCCAGGCCGATCACGAGATTGACCCGCTCTTTGTGAGACGCTGGTCCCCCCGTGCAATGACCGGGGAACCTCTCCCGCAGGACCAGCTGAACAGACTCTTCGAAGCGGCCAGGTGGGCCCCCTCCACCTACAACGAGCAGGAGTGGCGGTATCTCTACGCCCACCGTGACTCCCGGCACTGGCCGCTGTTTCTCAACCTGCTGTCGGAACCGAACCAGATCTGGTGCAAAAACGCCGCCGTGCTCGTCGTCTGCTGCGCCTGCCGGACCATGAGCCGCAACGGAAATCCCAATCCCGTCTGTGAGGTGGACCTCGGCCTGTCGATGCAGAATCTCCTCCTGCAGGCGGTCCAGATGGGCCTGATCGCTCACGCGATGGCCGGGTTTGATCGCAGCAAGGCGAAAGCCGAGTTGCGCATCCCGGAAGATCACGGAGTCCACGCAATGATCGCCATCGGTCACCCCGGCGATCCCGACCAGCTGCCCGAAGGCTACCGCGAGGGAGATCTCAATCCCTCAGGACGCAAGCCGATCTCCGAGATCGCGAAGGAAGGCCCGTTCGCCTTCTGACCTCAGCAGCACGGACTCGATCACACCGGCGACACCGTGACCGCGAGCGGGCGCTACCAGGCTGAACCCGGCGGATGGTACGCCCTCCCCCGGAGCACACACTGACACGCCTGTCGCGCCAGCCCGCAGCACCCGCCGCGCACCGCAACGCGCGCGCTCCTCTCACCCGGCCTCCCTGCCGTCACCCGTCTTTGTCGACCCGTCGTTCAATTGTCGTTGTTCAACTGACTCTCAACTCTCGACTCCGCACTCGCAAAGTTCAAAAGAATGGACCGGCCGGTCCGACGCTTTGAACAGCATCTTCCACCACGTGCAGCTTCCGCGTCACAAACGCGTGCCTTGGGCTGAAAGTCGATGCATCTCATTAAGAGGAGGTTGTGACCCTCCTCCTAGCAGCCGTCGGCACGTGCCGGAGTTGCCCCCGGCATCAACCTTCGCAGCAGTCAACACTGCTCAACCTTCACTCACTCCGTTGCGCGCAAAGGCCTCGTCACAGGTCACCGGAACGCTCCCTGAGCCCGTCTCTCGCCGCGGTTGACCCCGACTTCCTCGCAGTCGAAACTCCATAGATCACCAGCCACTGGTGCGTTGGTCGGCAAGTCCACACCCCGCGGTACCGCGAGTTCCCTCCAGCGGCCGCAGATCAACGATCCTTCACCGACCCGAGGAAAGCCGATGCCTCTCCGTTTCGTCAGCTCCCTGGTCCTCGTCGTTGTCGCGACAATCGCTTCTCCTGCCGCAGTTGCAGAAGACGCAAAAACCTGGTCCGCCGGAATCGCTCGCACCAGGATCACCCCTCGCCAGCCGATGCCAATGGCCGGGTATGCCAGCCGTGGCGCCAAGCATGCCGAAGGCACTCTGACGGAACTCTGGGCCAAGGCCCTCGCACTCGAGGCCGGGGAAAACCGTGCCGTCCTCGTCACGCTGGATCTGATCGGCATGGATGCCGCCCTGGCCGATCGCATCTACGAGCAGGCTCACGAAAAGTTCGGTCTCGACCGCGGGCAACTGATGCTCGCCACTTCGCACACTCATACCGGACCGGTCGTCGCCGGCAATCTGCGCCCCATGCACGAACTGATGTTCAGCGAAGAAGATCTCCAGCTCGTCCGGTCCAACTCCGATTTCATCGCACAGTCCGTTCTGCAGGTCGTCGAGCAGTCTCTCGCAGACCTCAAGCCCGCTGAACTCTTCTGGGGCAGCGGCCGCGCGACGTTCGCCGTCAACCGCCGGGAGAATCGCGAGGCCGACGTCCCCACACTCCGTGAGGCCGGAGAACTCAAGGGGCCAGTCGATCACGACGTGCCCGTCCTGGCCATCCTCAGGTCAACGAAACTCGAAGCACTCGTGTTCGGCTATGCCTGTCACGCAACGACCCTCGCTTCATTCGAGTGGTCCGGTGACTATCCCGCATTCGCTCAGCAGGAACTCGAAGAGCGGCACCCCGGAGTCACAGCCATGTTCTGGGCAGGCTGTGGAGGAGACCAGAACCCGCTCCCGCGCCGGACCGTTGAACTTGCCCGCGAATACGGAAAAACCCTCGCCGACTCCGTCGACGCTGCACTCGAAGCCGGCCTGCGCACCGTACAACCGCGACTGGCGACCACACATGGCACCACCCCGCTCGAGTTCGCTCACATCCCCGACGCCGACGAACTGCGCGCCGAGACCGAATCATCGAACAAGTACGTCGCAACCCGGGCCTCCGCACTGCTCAAACTGCTCGAATCCGGCCAGCAGATTCGCACCTCCTATCCCTACCCGATCGCCGTCTGGCAACTCGGACAGGACCTGCGCTGGGTCTTCCTCGGCGGCGAAGTCACCGTCGACTACGCCATCCGTCTGAAGGCCGAACTCGGCTCGGATCCGCTCGGCCACACCGATCTCTGGGTCACCGCCTACAGCAACGATGTCATGGCCTACATCCCCTCCCGTCGCGTTCTCGGCGAAGGCGGCTACGAAGGCGGCGGCGCCATGATCTACTACGGCCTCCCCAGCCCCTGGGCCGAAACCGTCGAAGAGCGGATCATCGAACAGACCCACCGACTCACACAGACGCTGACCGACTCGTCCTCACGGCCCGACGCCTCCTCCCGCTGACCAGACTCGACCCAGCAGGGATCGCTCACGCACGTCGAGCGGGCCGCCTCATCACACCTGACGGCACGACGCGGCAATCCGCATCACCAGTGCTTCCAGCTGCTCTCGCGGAAACAGCGGCCAGCCCCACTCGCGGCTGTTCAGAATCTCGTTGGCAGCCAGCTCCTCCGTCACACGCTCCAGCTGCGACTGCAACTCCGCCCGCTCACCGTCGATCCGGGCGGACAGACGTCCCGTCACCTCACGCAAAGCCAGATAACGCTGGCGATTCGCCTCGCGGCGGGCTCGTCGCTCGGCACGTGTCAGTCCGCTTGTTCGGGCAGCATGTTGTTGACGAATCAGATTCTCCCGCAGCGACACATCATCTGCCGCCTCGTCCGGCAGGTCGAACCGGTCCGGATTGAACCGGCTCTCGCGGATCTTCCGCTTGAGCTCCCGCTCCTCCTCACGACGAACTTCAAACGGATTCAGTGGCAGGCGTTCCGTCGCGGTGACCGTCAGAAACACCGGCGGCCTCATGTGGAAGAAGCGACGAAACAGCTCGTCCGTCATCTGGTCGTAACGCGCCCCCCCTGTGCCGTGAATAAACAGATCCGCCAGACACAGCCGGACGAACAGGGTGGTCGTGAGCGCCCGTGTCCGGATCCGCCACCCTCCTCGTGACAGTGCCGCCAGGTCCTCCACCGTACAGCTGGAGTCTCCGCCACACCCCAGTCGCACGCTGCCGATCGGCTCGCCATCGCGTGTCAGCTCACACGTTGTCCCCAGTTGTCGGGCAAACAGCCGTCCCCGGGTCACGTCGCCGGCCTTCCACACCCACAACGGCGTCTCGATAAACCCGTCGACCGACGCCAGCGGAGGAACCGGATGCGAATCACTCCGAATGCGATAAACGCGGCGATAGGCCGCCAGAACCTCATTGTGAATCGTGCGGAACTCTCCACAGTTCGCCAGCAGATGGCACACAAACCACCGAAACGACTCCGACTCCTGCAATCGACCCAGGTTGAGTTCACCGTTATCCAGCTGCAGGCGGTCTTCGAATCGCCGCCGCATGGCCGTCAGCACATCCCGCAACCCAACCGACTCACGAGCCGCGTCGACGG
>CAZUXX010000207.1:4817-6548 GCA_964624215.1 uncultured Planctomycetaceae bacterium | reverse complement strand
ACTCACGGGCGGAGGGGTCTCCCGGACGGACAACAAAGGGGGAGAGGACCGAGGAATCGGCCGCTTCCCAGGGGGTGTCGGTTCTGAGCGCAAACCGCCCGACACGAAACGGCCGCTGTGAGTGGACCCAGTCGTGGGTTCCGCCGTCGGCCCAGGTGACGGTATTGGGGCTGAAGAGGTCAACGCAGGCGAGTCGATTTCCGATGGCCTGAAGATAGGCGTGACGGTACGCGACGGTGTCGTCATCGAGTCTCAGCTGGGCATGCTCGGTGCGGCCGATGACAGCGCACGGGGAGTCCGACTTGAGGGTAAACGTCGCCCCATCCAGCGACCGGACGCTGAAGTGGATGCCGTGCCGTACCCCAAGCGCATGCTGAAACTTCTGAAGAATCGTCTGAGCCATAGCCAGAGTCAGCCCGCTTCCAGATACGCAGCGGCTGAGCAGAACGACACTTCGTGCGCAGCGGCCGCTATTCCGCCACCGGGGCCATTATGCCCGTCTTGACGGGTGGGAGTCAAACAGCCGGCCCGTAAAGAGCTCCCGCGGCCGGTATGAGTGGCAGGCGGATTGTGGGGTTGCGTGTGAATGACGTGTCTTTCCCGGGTGGGGGCATTGATGAATCGCAGGGCGACGAGGAGCACAGGCCCGAGGGGCTGTCCTCCCGCCTGGCAGGCAGGAGCTGTGCGTTGCAACTGTGCGTCGCGAATGCTGCGTTACACGGAGCGGAAGACCGCGGCGACGCTCTGACCCATGGCGGTGCGATTGACGCTGACGGCGGTGCTGCTGCGCAATCGCATTGGCTCGCCACGCACGACGTTCAACTCGCAGAGCGGGTCGGGGTGTTCGTAGTTGAGGGTCATTGGCAGGCAGCCGTGCCGCAACGCGAGAATGCTCCCGGCGAGTTCGACTGCACCGGCACCGGCGTCGAAGCTGCCGAAGTAGCTCTTCAGGGCGGTGACGGGAACCTTGTGCACGTCGTCGCCGAATACGCGCTGGTAGGCACGCGCTTCGACGAAGTCGTCGCGGAGTGTGCTCTTGCCGTGGGCGTTGACGTGGCCGAGTTCGCGGACATCGATCTTTGAACGGCGGACCGCGGCTTCGATGGCACGGACGATTCCGGTCCCGCCGCGTCCGTTGTCGTAACCCTTACCATCGCAACCGGCACCGACACCGAGCACTTCGCAGTAGATGTCGGCCCCGCGGCGGACGGCGTGGCTGTAGCGTTCGACGACGAAGACGGCCGATCCTTCGCCGACGATGGCCCCGTCGCGGTCGCGGTCGAAGGGGCGGCAGGCGCGTGTGGGGTCGTCCTGGCGGCGGGAGAGGCTGTCGTAGAGGTTCAGGCGTGCGATGTCGATCGGATGAACGTTGGAGCTGCAGGCTCCGACGATCATGACGTCGGCACGGTCTGCGGCGATGACGCGCATGGCCTCCTGCAGGGCAAGGAGGGGCGAGGCCTCGGCACTGGTGATTGTGTTGTTTGGTCCCTGGGCGTCGTGCTCGATGGCCACGTGGCAGGCGGGCATATTGGGCAACTGACGGAGCAGCCAGAGCGGAGCGATGCGTCCCAGGCTGTCTTCTCCCCAGCGGGTATAGCCCTGCCGATCGGAGGGATCGTGATAGTCGCGAGCGGCTTCGGCGAGCTCTTCGGGTGTGAAGGAGATGTGGCCGGATCCGAACTCGACCCCGAGGCGATCCGGTTCGACGTCGCCGGACTTCAGGCCGGCGTC
>CAZUXX010000207.1:0-4807 GCA_964624215.1 uncultured Planctomycetaceae bacterium | reverse complement strand
GATGTCGCGGGACATCACCTTGAGGAACTTCTTCTGGTAGACATAGGAGAGCGGGTCGAAGTCTCGAATTTCGGCGGCGAGCTTACACGGCAGGCCAGCCGACGGGACTGATCGCAAATAGTCGATCCCCGAGCGCCCTTCCAGCAGATTCTGCCAGAAGCGTTCTTTCCCGATACCGATTGGCGAGATCACCCCCACACCGGTGATCACCATTCGGGAGTCTGAATCAGCCGTCATAGCATGACCCCTGTCCCCCGGACTTCGCGTCAATCCCCGGAGGCTGGACGCGCACGCGTGGCGCATCACCGCAGTGCCTCCAACCCGGTTTCCGAAACGCGGGCGGTCTTTCGACCCGGAAAAACGCGACTTCTCGAAGGGACCGACTCTCACTCCATGAGAGACGGCCAACTAAATCCACGAGCTCTGGTTACCTGACGATCCGGCTGTCTGGCTGACCTGACGTTCGACCCCCCGGCCGAACACAGCAAAACTTCCGGATCAGCAAAATTACACCCTCTGGAGAAGAGACCGTCAAGCCTGAACGATGTTCAGGAGGCGGAATCTTCCCAATCGAACTGGCCCTGCATGTCGCAGTGTTCCCATCCATACATCGTCGGCCCGCGAACGGGAAATCCACTGCGTTCGGGAATTCCCCGGGTCGGGAGGGCAAACCTCTCCGGAAGTTCCGGCAAGGATGTAACGTGTTTGGAGGGCGACGGTTGGGTTCGGAGTTGTGTTCGTATTGTGACGACCTGGCGGTCGGATGGTGACTGCCGTCCCCCGTCTCTGAGGGGGATGCTTTTTCGAGAGAGGCGGGAAAACCGGCGGCGGCAGCTCGTGCCACCTTCTCCCGGCCGGGTACGGGGCTTCTCAAATCGAGGAGTGGGTTCGAACGGGGAAATTGACGGAGCGCAGGCAGGGGATGGGCCTGCTCTGCGAACCGATCACGCGGGCAGTGACGAGCCTGCGGTCAGTGGTGCCCGCGAGGGCCATTTGGACCCGCCCCCCGAGTTCTCGGGCCCGTTGCGTTGAACCGGATGGATCACCCAGCGGATGTCGGAGTCGGCCGGGGACAGTTGGAGAGCGTCGATTAACGGGGTTTGCGTCGCCAGCGATACTCGTCGCCCTGAATGACGTTGGGGGCGAGAGCGCCATACAGGAGGGAATTCACCTCGCTGCGATCGACTTGGAGCTCTTTCGCGATTTCGCGGGCCTTCAGGTTGGGGCGATCGCCGAGGAGCGTGAGGATCCGGTCTTTCAGGGACTCTGGACTTGTGGAAGTGGACGTTGCCGGAGACTGTTTGGCCAATTGCTGTTCGTTCGCCGGCGACTCTTCCATCGAGCCGACCGACTGCTGCACGGCGAGGTGGGAGTGCTCGTCGGTCGATGCGTGCTTCAGCCACGGGGCATCAGGCGGTTCTGGGTGTTCGCCGGCGAGGACCTCTTCGTTTTCTTCTGTGGCCGCCGGTCCTGCGGGATCGGTCTCGTCGCCCGGTGCGACCGGTCGGGATTTCGGTTGCCGGGATTCTTGCAGAAGCTGTTCGAGGTCGTGATGAAGGCGTTGCAGAGCGGATTCGGAGTCGTACCACCAGTCGGTGGACCAGACTCGCAGGATCTTCCAGCCGAGGCTTTCCAGGATTTGCTGTCGCGTCTTGTCCCGGTCGCGCGCGGTGCAGGAGCGGTGGTAGGTTGCACCGTCGCACTCGATGCCAGCGAGGAAGGCTCCGGGTTTGTCGGGGTGCACGATGCCGAGGTCGACGCGGAACGCGGAGACGCCGATCTGGGAACCGACCTGCCAGCCTTTCTCGCTCAGGGCCCGGGCGACCGCGGCTTCGAACGGGGATTCGAAGTCTCCGACGGACATTGCCGGGCCGGCGATCAAGGCGTTGGCTCCTTTTTCGGCGTACTCCAGAAACGACTTGAGGTCGATGACTCCCCGCTTGCCTGACCGTTCGGCGGGCAACTGATCGGCGAGGAACGAGGAGTAGACGATCAGCTGTCGCCGCGCGCGTGTGATGGCGACGTTGAGGCGGCGTTCTCCACCGTCGCGGTTAATTGCTCCGAGGTTCAGCGGCACTGTCCCGCCTGCGCCCGGCGAGAACGTGATCGAGAAGTACATCACATCGCGTTCATCGCCCTGCACGTTTTCGAGGTTCTTGACCATCGTCGGCTCGATGCGGTTGTCGGAGAAGTACCATTCGAGTTCCGGCTGTTCGCGGATGGCCTGGTCGAACAGATCCTGCAGTAGCGTCTGCTGCTGGCTGTTGAACGTGACGACGCCGAAGGTGTGGCGTTCTGACTCCGGCCAGGTGAGGCACTCCTGCATCCGCTTGACGGCGTCGTCCACAATCGCCTGTGCTTCGATGATGTTGGTGCGGGATTTCCCGCGGTCGTACTTTCCGTCGGCGATGTGTCGGAGCGACACGCCGAGGTTCTCGGACTGTGCGGAGGGGAACGTCACCAGATTGCGGTAGTAGCGATCGTTGGAGAACGCGATCAGTGATTCGTGCCGGCTGCGGTAGTGCCACTGCAGGTCGAGGGTCGGGAGTCCGGAAGCGCTCGCTTCGTCCAGAATGCTTTCGAGATCCTTTTCGGTGTCGTCGATGGACTCATCGTCTGGGTCGTCCTCTGACCTGCCGAAGAAATTGGTCGGAGGAAGCTGCCTGGGATCGCCGACGATGATGGTCTGCCTGCCTCTGGCGATGGCCCCAATCGCGTCCCATGTCGTGATCTGGGAGGCTTCGTCGAAGATGACAACGTCGAACGGGGGGTGATTGGCGGGGAGATACTGGGCGATTGAGAGCGGCGACATCATCACACAGGGGGCGAGTTTGCTGAAGGCGTGGGGCATCGCCGTGATCACATCGCGAATGGATTTGCTGGGTCGCCGGAGACTCATCTGGTGCCTCAGCAGTCCCAGTTCGGACTTCCGCGGGACCTGATCCGGAGCGGGGAGGTCGTGTTGGACGCCGTGTCGGGCCTGCGTCGAGGCCAGTTCCCGCGCCCGTTCGTCCAGTTCACAGAACTCGCGGATGATTCTTTCCTGATGGAAGCGCTGAAACTTTCGCAGAGACGGAGTGCGATCGATGGCGAGGGGCAGCCACCAGCGGGCATAGGCGAGATCGAACGTTTCGAGCAGGCGAGCGTGGTCGAGAGCGCCGGTTTCGAGTCCTGTCAGGAAGTCTTCAAGATCTTCGGCCCGGGCCTGGTTTCGCACTTCACACCAGGCGGTCCACTGTTTGAGTGCTGTCCGGCGTGACAGCACATAGTCTGCGGCTTCGATGGCGTCGTCGGCGATCGCGTCTGACGATTGTTCATAGGGAAGGCGGCCGGCAAGTTCGGCGTACTTTTGCGATTCCAGATCGAATTGAGTGAATGCGGACAGGAACTCTGCGGCCGACTGCAGGAGCTGCTCCCGGCGTGACTCTTCGCTGATGACAGAGTGCACCGCGCGTGAGATCTGGTCTGTCCGGTTTGTGCGTCCTCCCAGATGGATGATCGACTGGCGGAGTTCGTGCGCGGCCGTGACAGCTATTCGCAGCTGCTCTCTGTCGGTCCTGATGCCCTTCCAGTAGTGCGGGAATTCGCTGAAGCGGTTCTTTTGAATGGCCTGTAACTGCTGTTGCATGATGCGAAGCAGCTTCAGGTCAACCTCCGGGTTCGCTACTCCCTGTTCCGCATATCCCTGAAGCAGCCGTTTCACACGCAGCCGGGCCAACCAGCTCATGGGCCAGAACGACGCGGCTGCCTGGCGCCACTGATGATCGATGTCATCGACCGGGATGCCTGACAGGAGGTCCAGGTCATAGGACGCGCTGGACCTAGCTGCCGCTTCGTGGAAGGCGGTTATCCCCCGCGTGAGTTCCCTGAATGCAGCGGGAAGGTCGGCGAATTGCTTGTGAAACAGCAGGGGAATGTCTTCGCTGCGGCAGCCGGGGAGTGCCTTGGCGAGCCTCTGCCACATGGCGAGATCGGGCAAGGCGCAATCGTCGGTCCCGGGGAGTCCCAGTTGTGTGGCGAGTTTCGCGAGTGCCTTTTGGAAGGTGGTCGCGGCTGACCTCAGGGTGCTGCACTGAGCGAGCAGATTTTGCTCCCAGACGGCTGACCACTCGTGCCTGTCGACCATGGGGAGGCGGTGAGTGTTGTCGAGGGCCCTGGCGGTTTCTGCAAGCCGCGCGATGATGTCGCGCTTTCTCTGTCGGGCAGCCTCGTCGTGCTAGATGGACTC
The DNA here is from genome assembly GCA_964624215.1 of uncultured Planctomycetaceae bacterium. Classification (GTDB taxonomy): domain Bacteria; phylum Planctomycetota; class Planctomycetia; order Planctomycetales; family Planctomycetaceae; genus CAZUXX01. The sequence goes on along the minus strand of CAZUXX010000207.1, from coordinate 579 downwards.
GTTCCAGCGGAGATGCGGGGCTTCGGCTCCTCTGTGTCGGGCGATTGTCCCCATGGCGTCGAAGGGAGAGAGCCCGTTGGCATGTTGTGTGTGGAGGGCGCCCACGTAAGCGTTGAGAGCGTCGCGGCGAACGGCGAGCTTCTCGTTGACGTTGATCCATTCTTCGGGTTTCGGTCGCCGGTTGTTCAGCCAGGAGTTCTGAAGCTGACTGAGGAATTTCTTGCGTTCGGCGCGGTTGGAATGCAACTCGAGACAGCAATCGCCGAGCCCTACGGCTTCGAGTCGACGGTGGACGACATCGAGAGCAGCAGTTTTCTCGGCGACGAACAAGACGGTCCTCCCTTTGGCCAGACATTGTGTGATCATGTTCGCAATTGTCTGGCTTTTGCCGGTGCCGGGAGGGCCGATCAGTACGAAGTCGTGGCCTTCTGCAGCGGCCATCATCGCGGCCAACTGTGACGAATCGGCCGGCAGCGGATGGCACAGTTCCACCGGCCTGTAGCGGACGTCGATGTGATGCGGCCGCGGCATTTCCCTGTCGTCGCGGGAAATGAACGGCTGATCGGGATTCTCGATCAG
>CAZUXX010000206.1:865-6567 GCA_964624215.1 uncultured Planctomycetaceae bacterium | reverse complement strand
GCGCGTCGGATCGTCGAGCAGCAGCACCTGCGGATTCGTTCGGAGCCACCGCGCGATGATGCACTTCTGCTGATTCCCTCCCGACAGGCTGGTGATCGGCGCTTCGCATCCGGCGGTCTTCACTCCGAGTTGCTCGATTGATTCGCGGGCCTTCTGTCGCTCGCGTGCCGGTGAGACGACCCCCTTCACCGAAGACTCTCCGAGTGTGCAGATGGTGATGTTCTCGCGAACCGACATCTGCGAGAACAGCCCCAGCCGCTTGCGGTCTTCAGTCACCATGGCCACTCCGGCGGCCTTGGCCTCCCCCGGGTGACGAAACGTCACTTCACGTCCGTTCAGCCGGATGGTCCCCTGCGGCGCGACCTCCGACGATCCGAACAGACATTCGAGAAGTTCTGTCCGTCCGGCGCCCATCAGACCGGCCAGTCCGAGAACTTCACCGCGCCGCAGTGTGAAGGAAATGTCCTCCAAGCGCCACTTCCTCGCGTGACCGGGCCACGGGAGAGAAAGATGGTCAACTTCAAGCAGAGGCTCGCCGGCCGAGCGGGACTCGTCCAGCTTCACCGACTCGATCTCGCGGCCCACCATCAGGTGGGCGATCTCCCGGGGGGTGGTCTCGCTGCGATGAAGTGTCCGCACGTGCTGGCCGTCCCGAAGCACGGTAATCCGGTCCGACAACCGAAAGATCTCTTCCATCTTGTGGGAGATGTAAATCACCGTCACCTGCTCCCGTTGCAGATCGGCGATGACGCGAAACAGCCGCTCGACCTCCGATTCCGTCAAAGCACTGGTCGGTTCATCCATGATCAGGATGTTCGCATTCAGCGAGAGCGCCTTGGCAATCTCGACCAGTTGCTGATCCCCGATCCGCAACGACCCCACCTTCTGCCGCGGATTGATCTCACACCGCAGTCGCGCAAACAGCTCCCGGGCCCGGGCTTCCATCGCGCGATCATCGAGCAGTCCGAACGCGTTTCGCTTCTCGCGACCCAGGAACAGGTTGGCTGCGACCGACAGTTGTTCCACGAGGTTCAGTTCCTGGTGAATGATGCTCACCCCCGACGCCTCGGCGTCACGGGTACTGCGAAACCGGACCCGTTCGCCATGCAGCAAAATCTCTCCCTCATAGGTCGGATGCACCCCCGAGAGAATCTTCATCAGGGTGCTCTTGCCCGCACCGTTCTCGCCGACGATTGAATGGAACTCTCCCGCACGGATGTCGAACGAGACATCTGACAGTGCGGTCACTCCGCCGAAGCGCTTGGTGACATTCTGAATCTGAATGAGCGGGACGTCGGCGTCGGTCATGGGAAGAAACTCGGTCGAATGGCCGTCGAACCGTCAACGTAGCATGACAGCGACCGCCGGTTAACTCCGCCGGGGTCTCACTCGTCAACAACCGGCTGTTCGACCGTCCGGTAACTCGTTTTCCGAAGAACGAATCCCAGCGATTCGTAAAGGCGGACGGCGCGGGTGTTCGCCGCCGTCACCGACAGCGTGACCCGCCGCGTCCCCAGCTCACGAAATCCGTGCAGCGACTTCAGCACCAGCGCCCGGCCGAGTCCCTGCCCCCGGTGTTCCCGGGCCACGCCGACATTCTGGATGCTTCCCCGCCAGAAGCTCCGCTTGAGCCCCTGGATGGTGGCACACGGCCGCGGCTCACTGCCGGGAACTCCGTCGTAGCGGATCAGCCACGTCGCCAGCGGGACAAAGCTCGCATGGTGAGAAATCTCGACCATCAACCGCTGGCATCCCGGATAGCTCGCCAGCGACGCAAATACCTGCGAATCAATCTCCCCACGAAAGCTCTCGAACTTCGCCCGGGCATGAGCATCCAGCAGCCGCGGATGCCACGCCCCCCACGAATATCCCGGAGGAAGCTCGGGCTGCGGCAATGGCGATCGCCGCAGGTTGATCTCCATCTGCAGTCGCTTGTAGTAGACGACCGGCATCAGTGAACCTGGTCAGTGTTCCTGAACAGCAGAGATCCCCTGACGGAGTGTCGATCGCATCAGATCCATCGGAGCAGGCCGGCCGGTGAAGCACTCGAACTGGGCGGCCGCCTGCCGGACGAACATCTCCAGTCCACTCGCGGTGAGGCAGCCGTGCTCGCGCGCCTGCTTCAGCAAAAGCGTGTTCTCCGGGTTGTAAATCGTGTCGAACACCACCATACCGTCCCGCAGCCAGTGCTGGGCGAACGGCGTCTGATCCATCTCGGGATACATCCCCACCGCCGTGCAGTTGATGAGGATGTCGCAATCGACCGACCCGCGGTTCTCCCAGGTGACCACCTGACAGCCGAGTTCCTCGGCAAGTGCCGCACCCCGAGCCCGCGTGCGATTGGTCACCGTCAGCACCGTCCCGGCCCGGGACATCCCCAATCCGATCGCCCGTGCCACTCCACCGGCACCCAGAATCAGCACCCGCTTGCCGGCCAGCGGCTCCCCGTTCATGGCAAGCCGCAGTGTGGCAAGCGCCGCTTCGTAGTCGGTGTTCGCGGCATACCAGCGTCCCTTCTCGTCCTGGTAGAGCGTATTCGCCGCTCCGGTCTCCACCACCAGAGGATCGCGGTTCTGGGCCACGCGGGCCGCCTCCTCCTTGTGGGGAATGGTGACGCTGTAGCCCTGCACCTGAATCGCCGAAAACGCATCCACCGTCGTCGCGAACTCCCCCGCCGGAATCCGGAACGGCAAATAGACCGCGTCGATCTCCTCGTGCTGCAAAGCCGCGTTGTGCAGCAGCGGACTGTGACTGTGGGCGATCGGATCCCCGGCGACTCCGAACACCTTCGTATCGCTGCCGATCGTTTCAACCCGGTAACGTGTCTTCATCAGATCGAACGAGATCTGACCCGGTGCGAGGATGCGTTCCGAACTGAAGGTAGCATACGTAAACGGCGAGCCGTACTTCAAACACAAAATGCGGCTGGGCAGCCCCATCTCTCCCATGCAGAAGCCGATCATCGGGATCTTCGAGGCAGCGACAACCCGCAGCATCCGCACGTTGTCCGCCGGCGACTGCGCCATCGTCACCAGCTTGATGATGTCGGGATCGCACTCCGACATGCGCGCAACGATCGCTTCGAGATCTTCGGGAGTGCTTTCGAAGTTGTGATGACTGATAATCCGCTTCGTCTTCCCGTAGCGGGGGATATTGCGGGCAATGTCGTCCTCGAGATCGACGTAGTCCGCGCCGCTCACAATCGCCTGCCGGAGGAGCACCTGGCGCTGCTCCTCGGTCCCCTTCCAGCGCCCCCCATCCTCGGGCCGCCGGCACGTCAGCACCGCCGGCGAGGGGCGATCGGTCAGCAGTCGCTGCAGATCAGGCGAGCGGCTCAGCCAGTCCAGCCGCAGTTCGACAAGTCCGGCTCCGCGTTCGACGAGTGCGCGATGCTCGGCGAGCATCATCTTGTGCCGGGTGCGGCCGATCGTCACGCAAATCATGTCACGCTCCGGATGCATCCCCCAGGACTGCCGCACAGTCGTTCGACTGCCAGTCGACGCCGATCATCACCGAGTTCAGCCCGCTCCCGATGCCCAAAAGAGCAAGCTGATCGTTCGCCTCCAGATGCCCGCCGCGGATCGCCAGAGCCAGGGCCATCGGCAGGGCCGTCGCTCCCGTGTTCCCCAGAAATTCGACCGTGGGATAGTCGGCCGATCCGGGAATCTCCAGCAGATCGAGCAACAGCTTGCGGTGCGCCCGACCGACCTGATGCGTCACCACCTTGTCAACACTCGTCGGTTCCCAGTTCAAGCGCGTCTGCAGGGCCGACCAGCACCGCCGGGCCAGATTGACTCCCGCGTGCAGCAGGGCTTCTGAATCGGTCGACATCAGCGGGCGGTTGTCGTCGGCAGACCGGTCATCGACGCCACCGGCACACAGTTCATGAGCCGCCGTATCGGCCAGCGCAGCCCCGCCCAGAATGCGATTTCCCGTGCGGCTGAGCCGGCGGTCGCACAGAACCAGGGCGGCCGATCCCGACCCGATCGTCAGCGAGGCAAACGCCGGCTTGATGGTCTTGCGGGTTAACGTCTCGTCCTGCAGCAGCGAATCGATCGTGGCCTCGACCAGCGGCCGGCCGATCTCGGTCCCCACGACGACGCCGGCACGAATCCGCCCCAGCTCGATGAGGTCGGCGATCATCAGCGCCCCGTTGAGCAAACCCAGGCACGCGTTGCTCACGTCGAGAACAAAGCTCTCCTGAGGCAACCCGCAGGCATGATGCACACCTGCCGCCGTAGCCGGTTCCATCTGGTCGCGGCAAACCGACCCGTGGATGAGGGCACCGAAACGGGAGCGATCCAGTCCCGAAGCCTCAATTGCCAGATTGGCCGCTCGCGCACTGATCACACCCGGACGCGTCCCCGGGTCGAAGAACCGTCGCTCCCGAATCCCCGTCATCAGCTCCAGTCGACCAGCGGGCAGACCCAGGCGGCTGTACACCGGCTCCAGTTGTCGTTCGATCTCTTCCGAGGTCACGACACACGGAGGTAGGACGCAGGCGACAGACTCAAGGCAGACGTGTTGATACCGCATGGTCTGCGCCGGTCCCGCCGCGATTGATCAGACAGTCGCCGGAGAGGTCTCGGCGTTTCCCGAGAGGAGACCTTCCAGCTCGGCAATCTCCGCGTACTGACGCTTCCGGTTCTCGATGACTTCATCGGTCGGAGTCGCCATCTCCAGTGCCACCGAGCTGCGAACGTAGCGCAAACCACGCAAGATCAGTTCCTGCTGCTGCGGAGAGAGTTCAATCTTCAGTTCAGAAGCCATACGTCTCTGCCTTCGGACGCGACGTGAAGAGAACAGCCAGGCCATCGTGATGCCCGTTGTACCTCCCGGCTGTCGGCACGTGGAGAACGTCAGTCCTTGACGCGGGAATCGTACCCCTCCTGTTCGCGAATCTCAATCGTCAAGTCTCCGGTTCCGGTCGGCCCAGGACCCGACACCGTCTGATCTCTACGGAAAAACCCGCCTGCTCGCAGAAGTATCGGCATACATCGGCAGAAACTGCGGCCCGGACGAATCCGACGTTGCAGACGATTCAATCGGAGTTTCCCGGCTCCCCGTTGGACTGTCCCGCAGGCTCACTCGCTCCGCGCTGCCGCAGTCAACGCGCCTTTTGCGTCTCCGCTGACCCCTTCACCTCCCGCCCTCAATGGCACGGCTCAGACTCTCCAGCGCCGTATGATCGAGACGCGGGAGCTCCGGCAACTGCACCAGATGGTTGTCCTTCAGCCCGGTCCCCGTATTGAACAGGACAATTCGCTCCGACCCTGTGAGCCAGCCCTCATCCCGCAACCGGCACGCCGCCTTCCACACCGCACCCGCTTCCGGGCAGGCGAAGATCCCCTGCAGCGAGGCCAGTTCCCGAACCCCCTCCATCAGGTCCGCATCCGACACGGCAACGGCTGTCCCGTTCGACTCCCGCAGCGCCTTCAGCATCAGAAAGTCTCCCACCGCCGCGGGAACTCGCAGCCCTGCGGCACACGTGTGAGCGTTCGGGAACATCTCCGCAAACTCGGCTCCGTCATGAAACGCCTTCACGACCGGGGCACACCCTTCCGCCTGAACCGCAACCATCCGCGGTCGCTGCGAACCGATCCACCCGAGCTGCTGCATCTCATCGAACGCCTTCCACATGCCGATCAGGCCCGTCCCCCCGCCCGTCGGGTAAAAGATCACATCCGGAAGTTGCAACTCCT
>CAZUXX010000206.1:0-855 GCA_964624215.1 uncultured Planctomycetaceae bacterium | reverse complement strand
AGTCCCGTCGATGTCGGCAAAATCGAAGGCCAGTTCGTAACCCATCGTCTTCTTTCCCTCGACGCGAAACGGTTCCTTCAGCGTCGACAGGTCGAACCAGCCGTACTGCTCGCAACCCTGGCGGACAAGTTTGCCGCAGTCGCTGATCAGTCCGTTCACGAGGAACACGTGGGCGCCCCCCACCACCGACTCGACGATGTTGGCCGGGGGAGTATCCTCCGGCATGAACAGATAACAGGGCAGCCCTGCCTTGGCCGCGTAATAGGCAGCAGCCCCCGCTGCATTGCCGGCCGAAGGCAATGCGACCGCCTTCGCGCCCAGAGCGTGGGCACGGGTGATCGCCGCCGACATCCCCCGCGCCTTGAAGCTCCCCGTCGGGTTGAAGCTCTCATCCTTGATGTACAGCTGCTCGAACGGCTCGAACGAACCGCGCCGCTCGGCCCGGAGCAGCGGTGTCAGACCCTCACCAAGCGAAACCGCCTGCTCCGCCGCATCGACCGGCATCACCGGGAAGTACCGCCACATCGACCGCATCGTACTCCTGCGAACGTCGGCCGGCGTCCAGGCGCCCCGCAACGAATTCAGATCGTATCCCGCAAGCAGCGGCTTCCCGTGACTGCTGAGATTCTGCAGGCGGTCGACGTCGTACGATTCGCCCGTCAGAGAGCAGGTGAGCGAGGTATGCATGGGAATTCCGGGTGAGAGGGACAGGGCAGTGCAGAAAGTGAAACGCCGGCGGTGCGAACCTCGGTCGGTCAGGTCGGGGACTCGTGCAACCTGGCCTGCTCCAGTGCCCGGCAGAGAATCTCCATGTTCTTCAGACCATCTTCGGCCGGTGGAAGCAGTCGCCCTGCC
>CAZUXX010000205.1:0-6571 GCA_964624215.1 uncultured Planctomycetaceae bacterium | reverse complement strand
CGAGTCTCCGGTGGTCTGTCGGGTTACGGATTCGGCACCGGATGCGGCCCGCAGGATGGCGTGGCTGTTTCAGGTCAGCGCGAAGAATATCCAGCTTCGACGGTTGCTCCCGCTTGCGGGTGCGGCGGATCGCCCGGAAACGGGCTGTATCGTCCGCCTGCAGGAAACCGAAGGCCGGAACCGCAACTTCAAACTTGCCGCGTTTCGCCCGATCGAGACGGCACGGCAGGTGGACTTTCGCGGAGAGCGGCTGCACGAGTTCCGGGTGGAGGACGGGGTCGTCCTGGCGTCCATCGCCCCCTACGAGCTTTGCGATATCGAGATCGTGTTCCAACAGGCCTGACACTTCCCGATCGGCACCTTGCCGATCGAGCTGTGCCACGTCTGGCGCTCTCACAGGTGTGCGGCTCAGGCCACCCTTGGACCGCCCGGAAGACACGGGTAAAGTGCCGGGTGGACTCCGCTTTCGTCACCTCCAGCCCGGATGAATCCCATGCGCTCGAACTTTCTCGCCCCGTCGTACGGCCGGTTACTGCTCTGTCTGGCGAGTGCGTATCTGCTTGCGGCGACGGAGCCGCTGCATGCGGATGACGCACCCGGTGCGCCAGCGGCGGATGGCTGGGTGAACCTGCTTCCCAAGAATCAGCTTGCTACCCACTGGTCGACCCGTGGCAACTGGTCGATCGACGATACGGGTGTCGTCACGCTGACCCCGCGTGAGGGGGAGAAAGGGTGGACCCGCTACGATTCGTATCTGTGGCTCGAAGGCCAGTACACCGAGTTCGAGATTCAGTTCGAGTACATGGTCGAGGAGCGGGGCAACAGCGGATTCTACTTCCACGTGGGGGACAAGGCTGATCCGGTCGCCCGTGGGATCGAAGTGCAGATCTACGATTCCGGTTCGAAGGGGGCTGACGCGAAGCTGACCGACCACGATTCCGGCGGAGTCATTCCCGGCATTCCTCCGAAGAAGAATACGGCCAAGCCGGCTGGTGAGTGGAACCACTTCCATATCACGGTGGTGGATCGCACGTTGACGGTGAAACTCAATGGCGAAGTCGTCAATGAAGTCCATCTCGATGAGCATCCGCGGCTGAAAGACCGGCCGAAAACCGGTGCGATCGGATTTCAGGACCATGCTCTTCCGCTCAAGCTGCGTAATATCAGGTTGAAGAAACTGTCGTAGGGGGCCTCTCGCAGACCAGCCGCTTGGGAACACCGCCTGGCGGGAGTGTCTGGGTGGAGGGGCTCTGCTGTCGCGGGTTCGACAGGGGAGCTGGCGGGTTGATCGGGAGCTTTGTGGTGGCCGCGATTGACCTGACCGGCTTCCGGCAGGTTGACGGGGCCACGGACAGGATCACGTCTTTGGTGGCGTGATGATTTCGGTGCACGCGCTTTGTGGCGAAAACGATACGAAGGGATTGAGAGCAGCATGGCGGGAGACAAGCCGGTGCGTGTCGGGCTGATTCAGCAGCGCGGCACAGATGGTCGCGAGGCCGTCCTTGAATCAACGGTCCGGCGCGTGCGGGAAGCGGCGGCGCAGGGGGCCCAGATCGTCTGCACCCAGGAGCTGTTCCTGAGTCCGTACTTCTGTCAGACCGAGGATCACGACTGCTTCGCACTGGCCGAGCCGATCCCCGGTCCGACGGCAGATGTCCTCTCGCGACTGGCTCGTGAACTGCAGATCGTGATTGTCGCCTCGCTGTTCGAGAAGCGGGCCGAAGGGCTGTACCACAACACGGCGATTGTGCTCGATGCGGATGGAGAGCTGCTGGGGCGGTATCGCAAGATGCACATCCCTGACGACCCGCTGTTTTACGAGAAGTTCTACTTCACCGCGGGCGATCTGGGCTTTCGCTCGTTCTCGACCCGGTACGGGAAAGTCGGCGTGCTGATTTGCTGGGACCAGTGGTACCCGGAGGCGGCGCGGCTGACTACGCTGACGGGCGCCCAGATTCTGTTCTATCCGACGGCGATCGGCTGGCATCCCAGCGAAAAGGCCGAGTTCGGTGAGTCCCAGCACTCGTCGTGGGAGACAATCCAGCGCAGCCATGCCATTGCCAACGGCGTGTTCGTGGCGGCTCCCAATCGTGTCGGATTCGAAGCAACTCCGGGTGGGGGAGATGCGCATGCTGCGACGGCTGAGGGCCGGACCAGTGGCATCGAGTTCTGGGGACAGAGCTTCATTGCCGATCCGGCCGGCAAGATCATCGCGAAAGGGAGTGTCAGTGATGAGCAGGTGATTCTGGCCGACTGCGACTTTTCGCTCATTGACCGGCAGCGGACGCACTGGCCGTTTCTTCGCGACCGGCGGATCGACGCTTACGATGGCATCCGGGCCCGCTACCTCGACTGAGTTTCGGCTGACAACTCGCCGGCATCGAAGCGGCGCCAGAACTCTTCGGGGGACCAGGCCGGACGCACGTCCGGCTCGAATGCGGTGTCGAGTTGAGTCAGCGTGTTCATGTTCCGGACGACGTCGAGTCCTGCGGTGATTCGCGACGGGGTGAAGATCAGCCGCGTCAATCTGAGGCCTGCCAGCGGACGCAGGTCGGTGACGTTTGAACCGGCGATGTTGAGCCGCTCAAGACTGCGCAGCTCTTTGAGGGGAGACAGGTCCGAGACCGGTGTCTCCTGCACGTCGAGACTGGTGATCATGGTTGAAGCGAGTGGTGACAAATCGGCGACGGAGGTCCGCCGCAGCCAGACGATGCCCTGACGCGTTTTGGCGAGTGGTCGCAGATCGGTCACCCTTGTGCCAGACAGGTCGAGTTCGAGAAACGCTTTTCCCGTCAGCGGCGAGAGATCGTCGATTGGTGAGTCTGTCAGATAGAGCCTCTGCAGATCGAGCCCCGCCAGGGGGGGCGAGGTTGCTGATGTGGGTTTTTTCGACCAGAAGGGCCTGCAGCCGACTGTCGCGGAGCGGGGTCAGATCGTCGATGGGAAGTTCTGCGAGGACGAGCGACTCGAGTCGGGGCGAGACCACCGCCGCGATTGATTCAATCGGCGAACGTCCCAGGACGACACTCTTGAGCGGAGCGTTATCGAGGGGGGACAGATCGCTGATGTCGGTCTCGACCAGGGTCAGTTCTTCGGGCGGCGCTCCTGTGAGGGGAGTCAGATCGGCCACCCGTTCTTCCCGGATTTCCAGATGGCGGAGCGGCAAGCCACGGAGCGGGCTCAGATCCCGGACGCCGCTCGCCATCAGTCGAACCGAGATCACCTGCCCGCCGAGCGTGTCGAACTCGGCTCCCCGGCTGACTCCCAGTCGTTTTCGCAGTTCGGAGGGCGTGAGCCTGGGGTTCTCCGGCGGGGCCTGTTCGGTTGTTGGTGAAGCGTCGACGATCTGTGGACGAGACGATGTCGACGCGGGGTCGCTCTCCGCTTCACACCCGCAGACAAGCAGCAGGACGCCGGTCACGAGGATCCCTTGGCGAATGACCGGGAGGATATCTTTGTTCGGGCTCATGGGCAGCGGTCGGGACGTTTCAGGGAAGTCGGTGTTTGATCCCCTGTCATCCTCGCCGGAGAGTGGTCAGGTCGCAACCAGGTCTCGGCGCCGGGCAGACGCGCCGGGCACGCTTTCGCAGCGGGGACCTGTCGACTCGTGATCTCCCGAAGTCGGGTTGTGCTTACGACGTCACACGGAGCCGTGCGGACAGGAACTGATGCCGCCGGTTGAACAGCCGCAGGAAGATCAACAATGCGATGGCGACGGTACCGAGGGCGGTTGCAGCGGCGATGAGAAACATGATCACCACCTGGTACCGGATTGCCTGCAGGGGTGGCGTGCCGGCGAGCAACTGACCGGTCATCATCCCCGGCAGACTGACGATCCCGGCGATGAGCATGGCGTTGATCATCGGCAGCATCCCGGTCCGGACGGCCTGCCGGATCGGTCCCCGGGCGGCCTCCCAGCGGCTTCCCCCCAGACACAGAATCGACTCGACGTGGTCCCGCTGGGCGGCAAGATCCTCTGTCAGCCGGGTGAGGCCCAGCGAAATGCCATTGAGGGCATTGCCCAGCAACATGCCTGTCACAGGGATCAGGTATTGCGGGTGATACCAGGGTTCGAGGCCGCGAAAGATGGTGGCAAATGCGTAGGCCAGGACGATCCAACTGCTGGCCCACATGGCGATGACGCAGTCGAGAGTCGCGCCGGGATAGCGATATCTCGATCGGCCTGCTGCCGAGAGTCCGGCGAGGACGGTCATCACGCCGGCGAGGACCAGCACCAGGTCCAGCCGTACGGTGGTGAAGACGGTCTGCAGGACGTATCCGACGAGCAGCAGCTGCACCGTCATGCGGGCGGAGGCCCACAACAGTGACCTGGCGAGACCCAGCCTCAGCGCAATCGAGATGGCGGCATTGACTGCGATGAGCAGAGCAGCCAGAAGGACGTCGAGCAACGTCAGCGGAAGGTATTCCATTTGGCTCTCCCCTCCCGCCGGTGGATCCTTTCAGACGTGTGCGGTCGAGAGATTGACCGACATCGGTACCGGGGACGTGGCGGCGTCATCCGGCACGGGTTGCAGACTATTGGCGTTTGCCGGTCGGGGCAACGATCCCGGGCAGGAAGCCAACGCGGGCCTTCAGGCGCTGCGGGAGAGCGGGATGAGCTTTGGCACGGGGATCTGCATCCCGCGGACGCCGCCAAACTGCTGCCGCAGCGTTTCGAAGTCGTACTCGAGCCAGCGGTAGAGCTCGGGGGGCGGTCCCAGTTGCAGGTACTCGTTGGCCAGCCTCCCCATCTCCCGGTCGTAGTCCTTCTGGCTGTGCGAATGGACGTGATATCGCCCTTCGAAGCGGCGAATGTCGCCGTTGAACTCCGGGCTGATATGAAACAGCTCGTGGAGAACGGTCACCATCTTCTCGTGGAAGGGCTGATCGAGAAACCGCGGGAGGTAGAAGGTGAGGATGTACAGCATCTCCCGGCCTCCCAGCGTGAGCCGCTGGCAGGTCCACTCGCGGCCCCGGCGATAGACGGTCGAAGCTCCGGCTTCGAACCGCATGGGAGTCAGCTTGGCCTGCAGGCCGTGGAGCACCCGGCGACGGGCCTGTGCATATGAGACGGCCACTTGCGACATGTCGATGTGCAGCAGCCCGTCGAGACGACTGGTGATGTCGTCACAGAGCATCCACATCGCGGCAGTAAAGTCGAACGCAGCCGGTCGCGGGGAAGTGGAGCGGAGTTCCCGGGCGTACATCGGCGGCCCCTCCCTGGTAATGCCAACGCTTTCCTCTCCGCTGCGACGTCCAACGCCGCTTCGCGCGAGAAAGGAGGTGAATCTTCTACCAATCGGGATGCTCATGATCCCGACCTCCCGGCCGCTTGCTCACTCACGAGCGTACGGCCGTTCGACTTGCCAATCAGGACTGTTCGCTCTTCGACTCGTCTTCGGTCGCAGCTGACTCCGAGGCGCTCTCGGCGGTCTCGCCTGCGGTTGCTGCCGCCTCTGCCTGAGGCTCGTCCTCTGTCTGAGCGTCCGGTGCGACAGTGGATGTGCCGGTGTCGGCGACAAACACATCCTCACTCGAGCTCTGGGGAGCAGCGGTTTCTTCGACGACCGTCGGCATCGCCCGCTGTTGCACGCGATCGCGCTCGCCGACGAACTCGATCAGCGCCTGTGCGCCGGAATCACCGAGGCGCGGCTTCGCAAGACGGACGATGCGGGTGTAGCCTCCGGGGCGATCCTCGAAGCGAGGAGCGAGGTCCTCGAACAGGATGCGGACGGCGTCCTGGTCACGCAGGAGCGAGAACGCCCGCCGGCGTGCCTTGACGACCGGAGCCATCGCCTGGGCCCACTGCTGCCACTGTTCCGACTCGCGCCAGGTCTTCCACTCGCTCGAGTTTCGCTCGGCTGTGGTTTCGAACTGACGTGCGTTCTCCTGGGCCGGCAGGGATTTGCGGGCGAGGGTGATCAGCTTCTCGACAAACGGCCGAAGCTCCTTGGCCTTGGGGACGGTCGTGACGATCCGCCCGGCGACCGCCGGAGTGTTTTCTGCCTGTTCGTCAGGCCGCGCCGTCTTGATCAGGCTGGCGGCCATGTTGCGGAACATCGCCTTGCGATGCGACGCGTTACGACCCAGCTTTCGTCCACGAACCTTGTGTCTCATGTCTTCACACCGGCAGCAAAAGGCCCTCGCCGTCGAGGACTCGCATGGATACGGATTCTGATCCTGTGCAGGATTGTCGTGGCGGCGTCTGGAGATCCAGGACCTGTATTTGTACAGGAAGACGTCGCCTGTGACGCCCCTTCTTCTATCGGGATCGCATTAACGGGTTGTCTGGGGGATCTTCATCCCCAGGCGAAGCCCAAGCTGCTGCAGACGCTCCCGCACCTCGACGAGGGTCGTCTCGCCGAAGTTACGGACCTGCAGCAACTGATCTTCGGTTCGCGACACGAGATCGCGAACGGTGTTGATTCCTTCGGACTCCAGACAGTTGGTGGCACGCACCGACAGGCTCAGTTCGGCCAGCGACTGGTTGAGTTTCTCTTCGAGCTCGAGGTCGACGGGGGCATATCCTGTCGCTTCGAGCATTCCCCGCAGGCCGGCTTCGGGGGGCAGC
>CAZUXX010000204.1:6349-6586 GCA_964624215.1 uncultured Planctomycetaceae bacterium | reverse complement strand
TGGAAGCGCAAGAAGGTCCGCCACGTCGTGATCGATCCTGCCAGGCTGCAATTGCGACCGATCGAAGATGGCCAGTGGCCGGCCGGGGGGTGAGGCCGGCGGGGCCTGTCGCTGCGACGCACAAGGAACAGACGTCATCCAGTCACCAGACGCCAGACCCTACGTGATCGAGGGGAGCGACTGATCGGCACTGAGGCGTGCGGCGGTGAGCGTGTTCTTCAGAAGCATGGCGATCGT
>CAZUXX010000204.1:0-6339 GCA_964624215.1 uncultured Planctomycetaceae bacterium | reverse complement strand
GGTCCGACACCACCCGGAACGGGAGTGATGGCTCCGGCAACCTCTCGCACGGACTCGAAGTCGACATCACCCACCAGCCGGTCGCCGACTCGGTTGATGCCGACGTCGATCACCGTTGCTCCCGGTTTGACCATGTCCCGGGTCACGAAAGCCGGCTTGCCAATCGCGGCGATCAGAATGTCCGCCTGACGGGTCACCGCGGCGATGTCGCGGGTCCGACTGTGGCAGACCGTGACGGTGGCGTCGGCAGCCTTCCCCTTCTGCATCAGGAGCAGGGCCATCGGCTTGCCGACGATTTCGCTCCGACCCAGTACGACGGCACGGGCCCCAGCGGTTTCGATCCCGTGCTCGATCAGCAACTGCTGGCAGCCATGGGGCGTACACGGGAGGAACCGGGGATGCCCCTGAACGATCAGTCCCACGTTATAGGGATGAAACGCGTCGACATCCTTGTCCGGTGAGACCGCATCGAGGATCTCGGTCTCGTTGATTCCCCCGGGCAACGGCAATTGCACGAGGATCCCGTGAATCTCGGGAGACTGGTTGAGCTTCTCAATCAGATTCACAAGACGTGACTGTGTGGTCGAGGCATCCAGTCGGTGGATCGTGCTCATCAACCCGGCCGCTTCACACGCCCGCTGCTTGTTGCGGACGTAGACGGCACTTGCCGGATCGTCACCGACGAGGATGGCAGCCAGGTGCGGGACGATTCCGGTCTGCTTGCGGAATTCCGCGACCTCGCTGGCAATCGACTCACGTGTCCGGGCGGCAATGGCTTTTCCGTCAATGATTTCGGCCGCCATGCGGATGTCTCCTTGGCTTCAACGCAACGGGAACCAGTCGCAAACGTCGGGACACATCCCGACTCCACACCTCTTCCGGGCGGTTTGCAATCCTCAGCGATCCAGCAGCGCGATGACCAACCCGCTCCGGATCTTCGGATCAAACCACGTCGACTTCGGCGGCATGAAGACGTTCTGTTCGCAGACCGCGATAAACTGATCCATGGTCACCGGGGCCAGAGAGATGGCGAGCTGATACTGACCGGAATCCACCTGCTCCTTGAGCCACTTGGAGTCGCGGTTGCCCCCCACAAAGTTGATGCGCTTGTCACGCGGATCGGTGATCCCCAGCACGGCCGAGAGAAAATGCCGTTGCACGATATCGGCATCGATTGACTCGGCCGCGTGGTCGGGATCGAAGGTGCCGGGACGAGGTCGCAGCTGGCGCCATTGTCCCCGCAGGTAAAGCCCGATCACTCCCGGCTTTTCAGGTCGGAAGGAGTCAACCGGACCGATAGTCTCGATCTCGAAGGCAGCGTCGAGCCGGGACAGTATCTCTTCCGGAGTCCTCCCCACATCCTCGACGAGCCGATTGTACGGCTCCAGGTGCATGCGATGTGTCGGGAAAAAGACCGCAAGGAAATGCGGCTTCTTCAGCGAAGCAGCAGCCGCACTGCGATGGTTCCCGTCAGCGACATACGCAGCCGGCTCACTCGCGAGGATCAGTTCGAGCGAATGGATCTCGGTCTCCTCGGTCACCAGCCAGACCCGGTGATGATTCCCCGCTTCGTCGTCTGTCTCGAAATCGGCCGGCCGCGAATCCGCAATCTGCTCCAGCGCGTCGGCGAGCCGATGCTGTCGATCCTGGACAGCACAATTCACGATCCCGATGTAGGAATCGGTTCTCGCAATCAGTCGCGCACGCCCTTCGGCCTTCTCCGGACGGATCCCCTCGTTGCGGATGATCGTGCCCTGCGGTGTGTCGTCGGTGCGGATCTGGTCCGTCCGGGCAAAGCCCCCCAGCCCGATCTGCCTCAGTTCCTTTCGCGTCGCAGAGACGACTTCGTAAATGAACAGGACGTTCGTCACTTCGCGGGTCAACGGACCGTCGATCAGACTCTGCATGTTCTGGGCAGCGACTTCGAGCGCCTCCGGCGAGCCTTCTTCAAGACGTGGCTCACCCTCGGGAACGTCGCAGTGGCTCATCGTGATGTTGAGCACGTTGCCCGGCCGCTTCCGCAGGAGTTCAACTACTTCTTCGTCGCTTTGAAATTCGTCGTAGTTCGGGGCACTGATCGCATGGGCGGCGTCGGAATCGACCGGCACCAGTGCCCGCGGGATGGGGGAGATTGTGATCATGGGAGCGAGGAACCAGAGTTGCGCTGCGTCGGGCCACCCGTCGCGACGTTGCACGGGCGGACGGCACGGGGATCATACGATGGTCGGGCGCGGGAACGAAGGGAGCAGCCGGTCATTCGCACAACCTGCAACGAAAGTCCGCTTCAACACACCGAAGCGGCTGATCCACCCCGACCGGGTTGACAGGACGGCTGTTGCGCGTTTCAGAATCGCAAGAGACCTGGTCAGAGATTATTCGAGACCAGCCTGACGCCGCGATGCAGCCTTCGCCCCAGCGCGACCGCGAAACAAAACGGAGCAGGCCGCGAAGAACCGGAGTCCTCCGCGGCCTGCGATCTCGCTTCGATGAGTGTGACTCAGCTGTCGGCGGTTGCGAGAGCTTCGCTCAACTCGGCATCTTCCGGACCCGAGTAGAGAGCTTCGACAAAGCCCTTCAGGTGCTCGGCACGGGTATTGTGCTGAAGCTTGCGGAGAGCCTTCGACTCGATCTGGCGAATACGCTCGCGGGTCACCTTGAAGATGCGGCCGGTCTCTTCGAGCGTATAGCTGTATCCGTCGCCAAGCCCGTACCGCAGCTTGATGATCTCACGCTCGCGATATGTGAGGCTCTTGAGGACATGATTGATCTTGTCCCGGAGCATCTGGTTCATCGCGGTGTCGGCCGGGGTGCCTTCACTGCCGTCTTCCAAAAAGTCACCGTAGCTGGAGTCCTCACTCTCGCCGACCGGGGTGTCGAGCGAGATCGGGTGCTTCCAGGTCTTCATGATCCGCTCGGTTTCCTCGACGGAGAGACCGACCGCTTCGGCAAGCTCCTCGGTCGTCGGCTCGCGACCGGTTTCCTGACGGATCTGCTCGCTCTTGGCCTTGAGCGTCGAGATCGACTGGAACATGTGGACCGGGATGCGAATCGTCCGGGCATGATCGGCGACGGCCCGCGTGATCGCCTGCCGGATCCACCACGTCGCGTAGGTCGAGAACTTGTACCCGCGGCGGTACTCGTACTTTTCGACACCACGCATCAGGCCGGCATTCCCTTCCTGGATCAGGTCGAGGAAGGACAGGCCACGATTGCGGTACTTCTTGGCAATCGAGACGACCAGCCGCAGGTTTCCGCCAGACAGCTGCTGCTTGGCATGCGTCCACGCGTCGAACCGCTTGTTAATCTCCTCGACCCGCTTGCAGAAATCGGTCGACGACTCGAGTGTCATCTGCACCAGGTCGTCAAGCTCGCGCTGACAGGCATCGGCCTCGGCCTGGGTTGCGGCACGGCGACGGAAGCGGGCAATGTCCCGTTCCAGTTCGCGCATCCGGTCGGCAATCTGCTGCATCCGCTTGTAGACCGGCTGCAGGCGATGGGTCCGTACGGACAGTTCTTCGGCGAGCGTACACAGCTTGCGGCGACGGATCACCATCCGCTGATGCGCCGCTTCCTTCTCCTGCTCTGCCTTCTTTGACGACTGCCCGCTGCAGATGACTTCCCAGTCGACACGGTTCTCCGCCATCAGCTTGCGGAGGGTCGGCAGATTCACCGGCATCCGGCCGAGAATCTGCTCCTTCTTGGTGTTCTCAGTGTCGGAGGTGCGCAGCGTCCGCTCGAAGGGGAGCTCGCCCACATGCACCTTCTCGAGGATGTCGATTGCGATGCCCAGGGCAAAGTCGCTTTCCATCATCTTGCGACGGAAGCGCTTGCGAGTGATTTCGATCTGCTTGGCGAGAAAGATCTCGTCTTCACGCGAGAGCAGCGGGATGTTCCCCATCTGGCTGAGATACATCCGGATCGGGTCGCGGGACGACATCGGCGCTTCGGCCTCGATCGCCTTGACCTGATCTCCGACGTCGTCCTCCTGCATGGCCTGCTCCATGCGAGTCTTCTCGGCGACCGTCGCGGGAGCGTCGGGATCGTTGATCAGCGGAAGATCGAGCTCTTCGAGGGCCATGATGATCTGGTCGATCATCAGCGGGTCCCCGCCCTCGTCGGGCAGGTATTCATCTACCTCCTGATACGTAAGGAACTTTCGCTGCTGCGCGCGATCCATGAGCGCTTTGAGTCCAGGATCCAGTCGATGCACTGTTTACATCCTCGATTGGAAACGTCGGGGCGTCCTGCCCCGATCCTCGGTTATGAATGGAAGCGTCCGACCACCGGGCGCAATGTGTTCAACTGTGACGTCATCCGTGCGGAGCCTGTACAACCAGTGACAGACCCATGAGCCATCGAAGTCCGACCGGGAGCTCAATGCGACGCCGGAACCGTGAATTGTCCCCCACGCGCGCCAGAACCTTCGCCTGCACGTTTTGCAAAACCACTACCGATACTCCGGCGGATTGGACATCGCCGGTCCGGCAGGACCGCAGGCTTCGACTCATCAGAATCCCTTCCGGCAAGTACGAACCGCTCCCCCCATGCCGTGTCGGCTACCATCGCAACTTCTTGCAGTCTCACGAGATATCGCTGAGCTGCGGCGAACTTCAGCAGCCGACCTGCATCAGGCCGATCCGCCATGCTACCACAACGCCCTGCCCCATCTACGGTTTTCTTGTTCTCGTTCAAAAATTCCCGAAAAATCGCTCAAGTCCCCGGCTGACTTGGAATTAGTAGGTCTCCGCAGGGACCTCGTCAAACATTTCTCTCACGCCTGACCAAATTCGGCCAATCTCTCGGGCCGCGGTCGGCTTTGACGCAAGATTGCTCCCGGCTTCTGCAACCGGTAACGTGCTCTTCGACGCCAACACGCGAACTGCCATCAAACCCGAGATTCCGGTGAATTTCAATGTCACCAGAGAAGACACTTCCGAGAATCCTGGCGATTCACGCCCATCCCGATGACATCGAACTCCAGTGTGCGGGAACACTGGCACTTCTGAAGAAAATGGGGTGCCCGATCGTCATTGCCACCATGACGGCCGGCGATCTCGGAAGCGCCGAACTCGAACCCGACGCCATCGCAAAGATCCGCCGCGAGGAGGCTCGCCGCTCGGCCGAGCTGCTCGGAGCAGACTACATGTGTCTCGAGTTCGGAGACCTTGCCATCGAAGTCAATAACGACGGCCGCCGCCGCGTCACCGAGTGTCTTCGCCGTGCCCGTCCCGACATCGTCATCACGGCACCGCCCGTCGACTACATGGCCGACCACGAAGTGACCAGCCGGCTGGTTCGGGACGCCTGCTTTTCAGCATCCGTCCCCTTCTACAAAACGCAGCAATGGGATCCGGCACCGCCGACGGAACGCATCCCTCACCTCTATTACGTCGATCCGATTGAAGGAGTCGACTGGTTCGGGAATGCGGTTCCGTATGACTTCATTGTCGATATCTCCGAAACGTTCGATCTGAAGATTGAAATGCTGGCCTGCCACGACAGCCAACGGGCGTGGCTCCGCAGACAACATGGAGTCGATGAGTACCTCGACAGTTGCCGCCGCTGGTGTTCGAAGCGGGGAGAACTGATCGGTGCCGCGTATGGTGAGGCCTTCCGGCAGCACCGGAGTCATCCGTATCCGCATGACAATCTGCTGGGAAGGTTGCTCGGTGTGGCCGGCTCCGACCCCCAGACGTAACCGAATCCGGTTCACTGCCGCGTCCGGTTCACCGTAACTCCGGTCCTGCAGGATCGTGATTATCGGCAAGCGACCTGACTGCAGAACGGGGGAAACTTCGAAGCCCCGCCTGTCGTCACAGTCCGTTCGAACGGTACTCCGAACCGAAGGCTCACGCCCTGCAGCGGAAGGGCGGTTTGAGTAAAAGCCGCAGGCAGACTCGCGTTCGCCCGGAACTATCTGCTCCGCCGGTTGCGTGCCGGAAGCGAATCGCCATGAAAGACGTGCAAACTTGCAAGTGGACTCACCTGGCCCGAGGACATCGCATTGCAGGACAGCGGCAACATCGCAGACAGGCTCTCGGCCGCGGCGGCCCGTCACCCGGAGCAACCTGCAATCATCCGCCCCGCTCCGTTCGGGCGTCCCGGTCTCCCAGCGGAAACGTGCAGCTTCCGTGAGCTCGATGAGGACAGTTCCCGTATCGCCTCCGGGCTGGTCGATCTCGGTGTTCAGCCGGGAATGCGCCTGGTGCTGTTCGTACCTTTTTCACGGGATTTCATCGCGCTGACCTTCGGGGTCCTGCGGAGCGGTGCCACGCTCGTGCTGATCGACCCGGGCATGGGACGTCAGAACATTTTCGAATGTCTGCACGAGGTCGATCC
>CAZUXX010000203.1:0-6595 GCA_964624215.1 uncultured Planctomycetaceae bacterium | reverse complement strand
CGAACATCCCTTCATGACCTACGACCGCCGGCACAACAAGGAACACAGCCTGCTGAAGATGATGGAAATCGTTGTCGAGGCGGGTTACCACGGCTACGTCGGCATCGAGTACGAAGGACACGAACTCGACGAATATGCCGGAATCCGAAAGTCGAAGGAGATTCTCGAACGCTGCCTCGAAACCCTCTCGAAGAAGACCTGACCGGAACTCCATCCGGATGCCGCGGTGTCTCGTCGACTGACCCGGCACCGCGGCCCCGGCGAATCTTTCCATGCACAAGACTCCGCTTCATTCGTGGCACACTGCGCACGGCGGTCGAATGGTCGACTTTGCCGGCTGGGAGATGCCCATCCAGTACAGTTCCATCGTCGCCGAACACAACGCCGTGCGGCAGGCCGCGGGACTGTTCGACGTCGGTCACATGGGGCGGATCAGTGTGCGCGGTCCCGAAGCAGTCACGTTTCTCGACTGGCTGCTCACCAATGACATCGCCGGCCTGAATCCCGGACAGGCCCGCTACTCGCTCGTCTGTAACGCGGGCGGCGGAGTTCTCGACGACATTCTCGTCTACCGGCTGGCCGAAGATCAGTTTCTGCTGGTCGTCAACGCCTCCAACCGGGCGCGGATGATCGCCTGGATCGGCAGCCACTGCGAACGCCGCAATATCGAATTCGACGACACCACACTCAGCGGCGGGATGATCGCGCTGCAGGGCCCCCGGGCCCAGCAGATCCTGCAACCGCTCGTCGATCGGCCTCTTGCGGACGTGGGGTCTTTTTCATCGTTCGAAACCGCAGTGGACGGCACACAGTGCCTCGTCAGCCGGACCGGCTACACCGGAGAGGACGGCTTCGAACTGATTGTCCCCGCACAGAACACCGAAGCGGTGTGGACAAAGCTGATGTCGCTCGGGGCTCCGCAGGGGCTCGTGCCCTGCGGGCTCGGCTGCCGGGATACACTCCGCCTCGAAGCGGGAATGCCATTGTACGGGCACGAACTGGACGACACGATCGATCCGATTACGGCCGGACTGGGCTTCGCCGTAAAGCTCTCGAAAGACGACTTCATCGGCAAGGCCGCACTCGCCGAGAAGAAAATGACCGATCAGCGGCCGCACCGTGTCGGGCTGGTCCTCGAAGGACGCAGAATTGCACGCGAGCGCGCCGAGGTTTACTGGAACGGCGAGGCCGCCGGCCACGTCACCTCGGGCACATTTTCTCCCACCCTGAACCAGTCGCTTGCGATGGCGTACGTCCGCCCCGAGTGCGCCGCACCGGGCACGACACTGTCCGTCGATATTCGCGGAACCTCCGTTCCGGCAACGGTCGTCAAACTGCCGTTCTATCGCCGCAGCAAGGCAGGCTGAGTGCCGCTGAGTGCGACACCCCGGCGTGCAACTCTCCCGCGACGCCTACGGCTTCTGCTTCAGCTCTGACTGCAAAGCAGTCCGCGCCAGCTCGATCTCCGACAGGAAGGCAATCGCCGCGGCGACCAGGCTGAGACCCCCCGCAAGAGCGAAACCGAGCGCCGCAAGGCCCGGCGTGTTATTCGACGCGATCGCGGTGGTCCCGAGGGTCTCGTAACCGTCATCGCTGCTGGCAAACACCACAGCCGTCAGAAACAGAATCCCTGCGACGATCATCAACAGACGGTGCATGGAGAGCGACACGGCAAACCTCCGGAACGAACAGATGCATGGCTTCTGTTGCCACGATACTCCGGCACCCCGTCCCCGGGGACTCTTCAACTCCCGACTTCACGCGGCTCATTGTGCGCCGAAACGAACAGCAGGCTCGAAAGGCAACTGGCCCCGTCCCGCACTCGCGGTCGCCTCAGCGCGGTGCAAGACACTCCGGCAGCGATTAATCTGTTCCGGAACATCCTGCATCGTCCGGTGAGGTCTTCATGTCCTGCTGCCTGCCCCGGTTTCTTCCGGCCCCATTCTCCCAGGTGCTGATGTCTCTGCTGCTGGTGCTGGCAAGTGCCGCCGCAGCGCTCGCCGAGCAGCCCAACGTCCTGCTGATCATGACGGATGACCAGGGTTGGGGAGACCTCAGCTCGCACGGCAACCCGCATCTGAACACACCCCGCCTCGATGCACTCGCTGCCGCGGGGGCACGGTTCGATCGTTTCTTTGTTTCTCCCGTGTGTGCCCCCACGCGGGCCTCGCTGCTGACCGGCCGCTACCACTTGCGCACGAACGTACACGGGGTCACTCGCGGGCAGGAGAACATGCGGGCCGAAGAAGTCACCATCGCCGAAGCCTTCCAAACCGCGGGGTACGCCACCGGCTGCTTCGGCAAATGGCACAACGGGCGGCATTATCCGATGCACCCCAACGGCCAGGGGTTCGACGAATTCGTCGGCTTCTGCGGAGGCCACTGGAACAACTACTTCGACGCAACTCTCGAACACAACGGCAACGAGTTCACCAGCGATGGCTACATCACCGATGTGCTCACCGACTTCGCCCTCAAGTTCATCGAACGCAATCGCGAGCAGCCCTTCTTCTGCTACGTGCCGTACAACGCCCCGCACTCCCCGTGGCAGGTGCCCGACGAATACTGGAACCGCTTCAAGGATCGCGAGGAACTCCCGCCCGAGGCCCGCTGCGCCTATGCCATGTGCGAAAACATCGACGACAACGTCGGCCGACTCCTCGATGCACTCGATCGGCTGAAACTCGCGGACAACACCATCGTCCTGTTCCTCACCGACAATGGTCCGAATTCGGATCGTTTCAACGCAGACATGCGGGGACGCAAGGGGAGCGTGCATGAAGGCGGAATCCGTGTCCCGCTGTTTGTCCGCTGGCCCGGAAAAATCTCTCCCGGCACGCGCATCGACCGCATCGCAATGCACATCGACCTGTTCCCCACGCTGGCGGAACTGGCCGGGATCGAGTCGCCGGAAACGCTTCCGCAGGATGGTCGCAGCCTGGCACCACTGCTCACCCGAGAGGATCCCTCCGACTGGCCTGACCGCACACTGCTGACTTTCCGCACCGGTGCCAATCGCAACACCCGGGGTTCTGTCCGCACGCAGCAGTTCCGGGCTGTCTTCGAGAACCCGCGGCGCGGCTGGGAACTCTTCGACATGCAGGCAGATCCCGCCCAGACCACCAACATCGCCGACGAGCACCCGCAAATCGTCAATCAACTGAAGCAGACCTGGGAGCGCGCCTGTTCCGAGTTTGATCTCGAATCGCTGCAGCCTCTGCCGGTCCCCGTCGGACACCACACCCGCCCCCGCGTCGAGATGCCCGGGAACGAAGCATTGTTCATCCCCGCGCAATCACAGGGGATTTCGTATCACGGCCGCAACGGCTGGGCGAACGACTGGGTCGACAACTGGACCGATCCGAATGCATTTCCGTACTGGAATCTGAACGTCGCCACCGCGGGAACCTATACAGTGTCCATCAAGTACACCTGCCCCGACGATGCGGTCGGCACGCAACTTGAAATTCGTGCAGGCGGCGACGCAACGACTGGAACAATCCGCGAAGCACACGATCCCGACCCGCTTCCTCCCCGCGACCTCGTCTCCCGCAAGGAGACGTACGACAAAATCTGGAAGGTGATTCCCCTCGGGACGCTCACCTTGCCCGAGGGGCCGACCCGACTCTCCGTCCACGCACTGAACAAGCCCGGCCAGGAAGTCGTGGAACTGAAGTCCGTGATCCTCGAACGGCAGCAGTAGTCGGACGCTTCGCGTGGCCCGTCCAGTCGACTCCCGGCACCGCGTCAGGCGCTGCCAGTAACGGCGCCCGTCTGTTCGACACCGTTCAGATCGACGATCCTCGCCTCCCGCGTCGTCGTCTCGAACAGGGCTACCGTCGGCCGCCCGGTCATCCATCCGCTGGTCTCACCGGGATTGATCAACATCCGCCCCGCTGCATCACGATCGATGCGGGGGCGATGCGTGTGAGCGCAGATGGCGATGTCGAATTCCTCGTCGTGAGGAAGCAGGCGAAACTGCCGCTCCATGTGCACGATGACGAAACGGAGCCCGTCGTCCGAGCGATAGCGCACCGGGGCCTGCTCCAGCCGCCCGACAATGCTCATACCCGCCTGCAGGCCGGAGCGGTTCCCTTCGTTGTCGCCGTAGCAGCCGACGAACGGGCAGCGGAGCTTCCTCAGCGGAGGAACCGAGAACGTCGACACGAGATCCCCCGCAAAGAGAACCGTCTCGCATTGTTCTTCATTGAACAGGTCGACCGCCCGGCGAAGATTATCGAGGTGGTCGTGAACATCCGCAAAAATTCCGATTCTCATTGTCGTGCGCGTACCGCTCGAACGTCCCGTGACTCTTCCTCGTCCGCATCCCGGCGACGTTCCGACCCCGGTCCCGACCGGTTCCGGAAGCGGCCCCGCGGATCAAGCTTCGCCGCCTTGCTGCGATAGTCCGCGGCTGCCTCCGGTCGGCCGGCGTCCTGCATCAGGTCGGCCAGCATGCTGTATGTTTCGCTGAGTGTCCGGGCAGCGAAGAAATCGGCCGGCCCGCGACGCTCGGACTCATCAGAAACAAACCGCGACAGCTCGGTCGCCGCCAGCAACACCTCGGTTGCCTCCTCGAGTCGGTTCTGGCTGAGCATCAGGTCGGCCAAGGCATGGGCCAGCCGCACTTCCCACACCGCGTAAAGCGACGAATCGGGAAGGTGCCGTTCAAACCGGGGCTGCAAAGCGAGAGCATCCCGCAGTGCCGCCTCGGCTTCAACCGGCTCATCAAGCCGGCGATGGATCGTCGCCAGCTTGTAAAGGACCTGCGACTCCGAGAACGCGTACATCGGCACATCGGGCGATTCTCGCACAAGTGTGCCGAACAGTTCGCGGGCCTTCAGCAGCCGCGTCCGCACTTCCTCAAGCGACTCGTCGGGAGTCCACCGCGGCTCCACATCCGCATACGTTTGAGCCAGCTCAAAGCGGAATTCACGGACACCTGGCGAGACGTCCACCAGCCCCGTCAGCAGAGCGATAGCCCGGTGCCAGTCTTCGGAAGACCGGTCTCGCGGCGGCATCGTCGATCGCTCCCGATACGAACGTGCCAGCAGCAGGGTCACCCGCGTGTCGTTCGTGCTCTCAGGAAACGACTCCAGAATTTCGATCGCCCGGGCCAGGTGCCAGCCAACCTCGGGGATGCGGTTGTTGTCCCCCGCGCGACCCCGGGAGCGCCCCTCTCTCTCCTCTCGCGAACTACGACTGTCGCGGTCATTGCGGCGAACGCGGCGCGGCTGCTCCTCACCAGCCGACCGGTCTGCGGTTCGATCTCCCACAGCGTCACGGCGGGGCCCACGCGGGCCGCGGGCCCCCCATCCAAACAACAGCTCCCGCTTGCCCAGCAAGGTGTGTGTGCGCGCCAGTTCAATCTGCTCTTCGATGTCCCGACTCGAACTGGAGAGCGGATCTTCCAGAAGATCGAGTGCCCGCTGATGTGCCCGGCGAGCCTCGCGAAAGTTGAACATCGTCCGTTCGAGATCCCCCAGATCATTCGCCATCCGGGCCAGCTCCAGGCGGGTCGGAAGCATATCGGCCGGCGCGCTCTGCTGCAGTTCCTGAAACGTCTCTTGCGAGTGCCGCAGCGCATCAAGGGCCTCGGAGCTCCGCCCGAGCTGACGCTGGATCAGCCCCATGCGGTGCTGGGCCATGGCGGCCTGGGCGCGGACGTAACTGTCCTGACCGGTCTCCTCAGCCAGTCGCTGATAAAACGGCAACAGCTGTTCCAGCGCA
This sequence comes from uncultured Planctomycetaceae bacterium, assembly GCA_964624215.1. Classification (GTDB taxonomy): domain Bacteria; phylum Planctomycetota; class Planctomycetia; order Planctomycetales; family Planctomycetaceae; genus CAZUXX01. Next base: position 865 of record CAZUXX010000203.1, on the reverse strand, counting down.
CTGGCAATCTCCCGCGTCGGCGTGTGCTCGACCGGCACGATCACCAGTTGCTCATCCGGAGCTTCGACCGTCGAATCCTCGACGGTCACGATCGTCGTCGAGTTTCCATCGGGAGCGAACTGGGCAAAGACGCTGTCGAGCGCCTCCAGCGCCAGATTCAGGATCGATTCTGCCGTCACACGGGCCGAACGCTCCTTCTCCACGGCATCCCGCTCGTTTCTCAATGACTCCGACAGGTCGGTGTTGAGCTGTCTCGTCGTCGCAATCATCCTCGACGACTGCCAGTACAGCGCAGCCGAAACAACGGCCACCGCCACGAGCAGAACGGCCACTGACGACAGAGACAATGCCAGTGCCGGATTACGTCGCGACCAGCGCCACAGACGCTCGACGGCGGTAATCCGCCGGGCCCGAATCGGTCGCTGTTCGAGAAACAGCTGCAGGTCTTCGGAAAACTCCCGCACGCTCGGATAGCGGTGCTGCGGATCCCGGGCAATGGCCCGGTCAATAATCGTTTCCAGATCACGGGGGATCGCCGAGTTCAGAGTCCGGGCCGGTACAGGAGCCCGCTCGGAAATCTGCCCGAGCAGTTCTCCGCTGCTGCTCCCCTCGTAGGCCCGCGTGCCGGTCACGAGTTCATACAGCGTGATCCCCAGACTGTACTGATCGCTGCGTTCGTCCGTCTGCCCCCGCAGTCGCTCGGGAGCCATGTAACGCAGGGTCCCCCCGAGATGATCAGTGCGTGTCTCATCACACTCGAGTGCCCGCGCCAGTCCGAAATCGGTGATCCAGACATTGCCCCGCGTATCAAGCAGCAGGTTCGCCGGCTTGATGTCGCGATGCAGCACGCCCTGCTCGTGCGCGT
>CAZUXX010000202.1:0-6617 GCA_964624215.1 uncultured Planctomycetaceae bacterium | reverse complement strand
TGCTGCGGCGCGTGCTGAATGCAAACTATCGGCTCGGTGGCCCGCACAATGCCCGCCACGTCGTGAAGATCGCGACGTCGGAGGGGATCCCCTTGCCGGTGCGGAAGGAAGCCCTGTTCGCGCTGAAGACGTGGGGGCATCCACCGGTACTCGATCGTGTTACCAATGAGTATCGACCGATGCCGGCACGGTCACTGGATGCGGCCCGGGCCGCCGTGGCCGAGTCGTTGGCTCTGCTTCTGGATGTCCCGGCTCCGCTTCAGGCGGACGCCCTCGAACTGGTGTCGGTGTATCAGGTCGAGAATGCCGAATCGCGGCTGTTCGATGTCCTGCAGAGCGAGGCCGCTGCCGGTGAGGTGCGGGCGGCGGCGCTGGCAGCACTCGGTGCGCTCGGGTCGCCCCGTCTGGGGGTTGCTTTGGAAGCGGCGCTGGTTTCCTCGCTTCCGGAACTGCGAATGGCCGCCTACCGCATCGTTGTCCGGACGGATCCAATGCGGGCTGTGTCGCTGCTCGATGAGGTCATTGCGAACGACGACGCCTCGCTTGGCGAGAGGCAACTGGCGATCGCCCTGTTGGGAGAGATCGCGACTCCCGCTGCCGTAGACGGCCTGCTCTCCCGGCTGCAGCAGATACGAGCCGGCGACCCGCGCGTTCCTGCATCCCTTCAACTGGACGTCATCCTGGCGGCCCGGTCGATTGACGATACGCGCCTGAAATCCGAGCTGAACGCACTGGAACAGTCGTACGCGCCAGACGATCGGCTCGCTGCATGGCGGATGGCGCTGGTCGGCGGGAATGCCTCCCGCGGACGGCAGGTGTTTTTCGGAAACGCCGCGGCCTCCTGTCGCCGGTGTCACACGGTTCAGGGGCAGGGGAGTGCAGTCGGTCCTGACCTGTCCGCGATCGGAAAGGACAAGTCCCGCGAGTACCTGCTGGAGGCGATCGTCGATCCCAACGCGACCATCGCCAAGGGGTTCGAAACCCGCATCTTCGTGATGCAGGATGGCCGTGTGCATACCGGTATTGTCCGCAGTCAGACCGACGCGATCGTCGAGCTGGTGACTGCACAAGGCGAGCTCATCCGCGTCCCCAGAGATGAAATCGACGTCGAAAGTGAGGGACGGTCGGGAATGCCCGACGATCTGATCAAGTCGCTCTCACACTCCGAAGTACGCGATCTGGTCGAGTACCTGACCACCCTGACGTCGGTGGACGAATCCCGGCAAAGCGGACACAGCCCATGAGCGTCGCACTCTCCAGCCCCGGCCTCTCCGACGACCAGCAGCAGCGACTCAAGACGCTCTGTCGTCAACTGGTCAATCAGGCCGCAGCGCGAACGATCGTCCTTCCCCAGGCCCCCGAGGATGGCTTCTGGTTCGGGGGAGGAAACCTCGTCCAGATGTCCGATGGGACACTCTGGCTGGTCGGCCGCTATCGCAACCGCGGCGACTCCCGCACAGGGCTTGGCCAGGGGACGCGCGGCCTGGAACTGGCCCTGTTGCGATCGTCCGACGCAGGTCGCTCCTTCCAAAAAGTGATTTCGTTTGAGAAGCAGGATCTGAACGTCGGCAGTCACGAGGTGATCTCGATCAAAGGAGCCGCCCTGCGGGTGACGGAGGACGGTGTCGAGTTGTATGTTTCGACAGAGAAGTCGGGAGTCGGGTATCCGCCTCCTTTTGAGGCCTACCTCAAACCGGGGACGGGTGTCTGGAGCATCGATCGCCTCAGGGCACAGAGCGTCGAGGGGCTGCAGCAGGCAACTGTGGAATCAGTGCTTTCAAGCAATGATCCCCGGTACATGCATGTGAAGGATCCGTTCATTTACGAGCGACAGGGTGAGGGGATTCTGTTGTTCTGCTCGCATCCGTTCTCGTGGACCAGCAGCAACACCGGCTACGTGAGCCTGGGCAGCGACACTGATCTGCCGAAACCAGTGTTTGAATGCTTTCCACGCGGGGTGACGTGGGATGTCGCGATGTCACGGGGAACCTGTGTTGTCGATGTCCCACCGGTCGGTGCCTTCGAGAACGATCGTCTGTCGATCATGTTCTACGACGGCGGAGAATGCGTGCGGAATCTCGACGAGCATGCCAGTGCCGTGCAGCGCCCGCGCGGTTATTCGTGTGAGGAACTGGGCGGCGCTGCTGTTTGTCGGCACGGGGATCTGACAGCCTGGACCCGGCTGTCACGTTTCGAACCGCTGTTTGTCAGCCCCTACGGAACAGGCTGCAGCCGGTACGTCGATGTGTGCATCACACCGGAGCACTGGTATGTGACCTGGCAGCAGTCACAGGCAGACCGGTCCCAACCGCTGGTGATGAACGTCGTTTCGACCGAAGAAGTGCACCGGATTCTCGGTGCATAAGACACGCAGCCGGCTTTTCTGCGTGGTCGTCGCTCTTTGAGGCATGCGATCGGACAGGGGCCCGTGCTACAGCACCGGGGCGCAGACGGCCGAGTGCTTCGTCAGCGTGACCCGGTTCCCCCGTGCGTTGTAGGTGACGCTGTCGAGAAAGGCGCGCATCAGCAGGATGCCACGACCACATGGGCGGGTCAGCCGGTCGTCTTCGCGAGGGTCAGGAACATCCGCGACGCAGAAACCGGGGCCCTCGTCTTCGACTTCGTATCGAATCCAGCCCGGCAGGGTGGAGATGCGGATGGTGACCTGACGTTGGCAGAACGGGTTGGTTCGACGCTTGACGTTGATTTCGCGTTCGTAGGCGTCATCCATCCGGTCCCGGAGGTCGGAGGAGACTTCGAGGTTCCCGTGTACGATGGCGTTGAGAAGCGCCTCTTCGAGAGCGACCGACACGCGGACAGCTTCGGCTTCGGAGATGGCGGCGCACTCACGGCCGATCCGCACCAGCTCACTGATCAGCTCCGGCAGAACCTGCCGGTCATGTCCGATGCGGAACATCCGGGTGAGTGGTTGCCAGCCCTGCGCCTGAAGCGGGTCTGTTGATCCGAGTTCGACGTCGAAGGACTTCATGTCAGTGTCTGCCGCGGGAACTGGGGTGAACTCCGATTCGCATCGTGCGGTCCGGGTGCGTTCCATGCCAAAACTCTATTTCAACGTGACCGTGTCACCTGACGGGAAGCGGCCCTGAAAGGTGAATCGGCAGCATTTCCCGTTCCTCGCCTCACAAAGCATCCAGTTTTTTCGTGCGTCGGGCTTTTACCGATTCAGCACAGGGGAAATGGTTGTAGTCGGGCGAGCGGCTATGCCGATTGTATTGATCACACGGAGTTCCCCGGGGATGTCGTGCCCCGTGTGATTCGACGTGCGTTCCGCGAGGAGGGTTGCCAGGCATGACAAGGCGCCGCTGCCAATTGACGGTTGCGATCGCTGCGGCTTGCGCCGTCGTCTGCCAGGTTCTCTTCGCGCTGGAGCCGTGGACAGCGAACGTCGGCCGACCGGCCTACCAGCCGATTCGGATGGACGGCGGGGCCGTTCCGGATTCGCAGTCTCCCCGCTACGTGGCCGTGCTGGGAGCAGTCCGCTCGCCGCGGGTGTTTGAACTGCCGAGTCGTGCGGTGACAGTGCGGGAACTGATCGAGGCGGCCGGAGGCGCAGACGGGGACTACTCCGGAACGCTGTCACTGATTCGGCAGGGGCGGAGGATCAATTCGTTCTTCGATCCATCCCGTTCCACCGGAGCCGACGGGATCGGCACGCTTCTCGACGGGGATTTGCTCGTACTCCGGCCTCTGGCCGGGGTGCGGACGGTTGAGTACTCGACCACAACCGGCCCCGGACGCGCATCTCATGCTGTCGCGTCGTCGACGGTCTTTGTCGCCTGTGTCGGAGTTGCTCCGCACCCTGTCGTGCTCCCGTTGCGGGCGGAGCATGCAACGCGCGAATACCTGTTGCATCGTGTCTTCAAGCTGACGGCGGAGGAGGCCTCCCGGGCGGTCTCCGTCCTGCCGGCCAGTGGTTTGGCTCCCGATGATGGAACACTCGGTGATGGCAGTGTGCTGCTGTTCAATTCCGGTCTGCTGAACTTCGGCCCGGGTGCGGCAGAGCGTTATCACTTTCCTCCGCCGGTTCCCCTGGTCTCCGGAGGGGAGACCGCCTTGGCCGTGATGGCCACAACGGAAGACATTTCCCAGCCTCCGCCGCTCGAAACAGTCCCCGCGGTCGAGCCCCCTCCCGTGGAGCCTCTGGTCGAGCAAACACACGAACCACCGCCCCTCCCGCTCCTGCCGGGTGCCCCATTCGACGTCTACGAGCAGCGAGACTCCGAAGTGAGTCCGCCGATCGAGCCCGCGCGGGTCGAGTTCGGTGAGGCGACCGTCCGCCCGATGTACGAGGTGACGGCTTCGTCGGTTCCACCGTTCTCCCGGCCTGATCCGGCACCCGTGATGGTCGACCCTTTGCTGCCGGGCCCGACTTCGCCTGAGCCGCACCTGTCACCCCGAGAAACTCGCGGACCAGATGGCTCTGAAGCGAATCCCGATCTGGCAGCTCCACCAACGCGGGTTGCGGCTGCGGGGCCTGGTCTGCTTCCTCCGCCCGAGCAGGGAACGCCGACTGTGGGACCGCGGCGATCATCCCCGAATCGCGTGGCGGACCTTCCGAAACGTGAAGTCGTTGACCTGCCGGAGCAGTCGGGGACGAACCCGCTGCTGATTGTCCTGGTCACCTCCGTGGTCGCGGTGCTGTGTGTGGTCGTCTCCTGGGTGTGGCTGAAGATCGAACGGCGACGGGCTGGCGAGGGAGCACAATCCGCAGCGGCGCCCCGAGCGGCTTCGCTGTTGACCTCGCCGGAGAGTCGTCGCGCTCATCCACTCGATGACCTGCTGGCGAACCGCACCCCTCTGATTGAAGAACGGGTGTTCGCGCGGGAACAGGGGCGGCTGCATGGACCGTGTGGCGGTCCACGGCGCGTGATGATTGATCCCCCCCATGCATCGGCGTTTGCACCACACATCCACAAGACCACTCGACGGCGCGAGAAGATCGAAGACCGCTACGTCGAACACCTGACCGCTGCCCGTCGCCGACGTCCCGAGCGCCGGCCCGAAGCGGAGAATAGTCCAGAGACTGCCGTCCCTCGCGAAGATAACTCGGGAAGTTCCCGGCCGGCAGCCAGTGCGATGAGTCCATCGACGAGCGGCATCGCCGGAATCAGCGAGGAGGATCTGCTCGCCAAGGTGCTGGCCGCGCTCGAGGAGAACCGGAAATGACGATCGCGGTCGATGTCGGGACCTCTGCGTTTCGCTCGCTCCGACTCGACGAGGGGCGGTTGATGGCTCGCCGAATGGCTGCCTGTTACGTGCACCTTCCGGATGACAGTGACCGACGGCGGCTGCTGGCCCAGGCTCACGTGCCGTTCCAGACGACCGATGACGGACTGATCGTGGTTGGTGATGAAGCCGAAGCACTCGCACGTGTCTTTGGTGAGCCACTGATTCCTGTCCTGAGTGAAGCGGGGTTGCCGGAAGACGACCCCGTCAATCGTCAGATTGCCGCGGGAATCATCGAGTCGGTTGTGCCTCCGGCGAGGGGCGAGGCACCACGATGCGTGGTCACCCTGCCGGGCGACCGGGATCAGCCGGGCGATCCGCTGCCAGAGTTTTTCACGCGCCTTTTACGACTGCTGAACTACCGTCCGCAGGTCATTCCGTCCGCGTATGCGGCAGGGTTGGCACTGCTGGAGTCCTCGGGGCTCAGCGGGATGGTGTTCTGCTTCGGAGCCGGTTCGTGCTCGGCAGCGTTGCTCTTGCAGGGGCGACTCGTCACGAGCGTCTGCATTCCGGGCGGGGGGCAGGCAATCAACGAGCAGTTTGCACGGCGCCACGAACGCTTTCTGTACAGCCCGTCGGGCACGCGGTATCTCGACCTGGTGGGGGTTGAGCAGTGGAAATGTGGCTGGGACGGCACTCTCGTGGAACCGCGCACTGCCGAGGAGCACACACTCACGATGGCCTGCCAGCGTGCTGTCCATGCGGTGTGGCAGGAGTTCTCGCAGAGGCTCGATGAGTCTGTCCGCCGTCAGATCGGAGCCCGTCCCTTGCCACTGGTCTGCCACGGAGGTGCGACCCGCTTGAACGGCTTCGATGCTCTGCTTGCCGACGAACTCGAGGCGGTGGCGTTACCACTCTCCCCATCGGAGATCCGGATTTCTGAGCCTGATCCGTGGGTGGTGGCGCGCGGTTGCCTGATCTATGGAGAGGTCGCCTCAGCCGGTTCCAGCCGCGCGGCGTGAGGCAATCCCGTCTGGAAGGGTTTCTGCCCGCGCCTCGACCAGTGAATGCGCGGGCGATGCAGGTTGATACCGCCCCGCGGCGATATGTGTCCGGCGGAGACGACCACTAGACCGGCGGCCTACTTGAGTTCGATGTTGATCTCGCCCCCTTCGGGGCCAACCACTTTGGACTCCGTGGCGAACGCCAGTCGACCGTTCGCGCTGACCTTCGTGACCTCGACCGTGTACTGACCGGGCGGCACACCGGGACGACCATCCGCGTACCACAGCTGGTAATTCCCCTCGGCGTCCGTTCGTCCTTCGGCGTTCCGACCGCGCAGCTTCGGACGGTAGATCACCCGTGCATTGTCGATCGGTCCCTGCGGACTGGTCACCTTGCCATGGACCGGGACGAGCGGAGGCAACTGC
>CAZUXX010000201.1:3944-6680 GCA_964624215.1 uncultured Planctomycetaceae bacterium | reverse complement strand
CAGCTCCCGGCTGTGCCCGGGAATTCTCCTTGAAATAGTTCAGCCACGCGGCGACGAGGGCTCCCGTCAACGTTCCCTGGGCGGCGTTCTCTTCGGCGGTCCGGCCCCAGTAAAAGCTGATCCATCCATCCGCATGGGTGCTCGAGCGCTCGATGAATTCATCAATCTCTTCGAGACTCGCACGCAGAGGAAAGATCTCCTCGATCACCAGCGGCTTGCCGACCTCGTAGACCCGCAGCGCGGTCAGGGCGTCCTCCACCTCGCCCGCCTGAGGATAGAAGTGGACACTGACGAAATCGAGTGGCTCGCCCACCTGCTCGGAATAGAACAGGGGTTTGGCTCCCTTGAACGTTAACGCCCAGGGGATGACTCCGACCGTGATGAGGTGATCGGGGTCGACCTCCCGAATCGCGGTCGTCAGGGTTTTGACCCAGGCTGCAGCAATCTCTTCGCGCGAACGATCGCCGGGCGTGAGGGTCAGCCGCTGGACGAAGTGCTTGCCGTCCAGTTCTCCTGCGAGCCAGCCCTGCTCGGCATTGCCGCCGATGACCGGTTCATTCATCAGGTCATAGCAGAAGATGGCGGGGCTGTTACGGCAGACGGTGGCTACCTCCTTCCAGAAGCGGGCCTGAACTTCCCAACGCTTCTGTTCGTCGAGCGCATCGTACCACTCGGAGACGTCCTGTTTGTGGTAACAGCCCAGTCCCGTGACATCGAGGTACAGCCGTTCTTTCTCTGCGAGGGCGACCAGTTTTTTCAGCTGGTTCAGGTGCTGCCGGTCTGGTTCGGTGGGCGATTTCAGGAACCGTCCCAGTTGCAGGTGGATCCGCACGACATTTGCGCGCAGGTCACGGATCTCGCGGAAGTCTTCTTCGACGGTGGCCCATTCCGTCAGCCAGTAGTCCTCGATCAGGCGCCCGTCTCCGTCGTGATCGTAGTTCACGCCCCAGATGACGAATCGCTCGTCGTCCTTGCCGATGACGAAGTGGGTGCCGTCGGAACTGATCCGGATCCGTTCAAGCGGCGGCGTGTCGGCCGCGTCGGCGGAGGAAATCACGACGGCTCCGGACAAACCGGCCAGGCACAGCAGGATCGAGTTCAGCACACGGGGCATCGAAGGCTCCTGACTTTCGGCGGATGAGCGGGAATCACACAGGACGGGAGACCTCGGGAAGACCTGTGTCTTCGCACGTGCCCCTCTTCAACGCAAGCGAGATTTGACGTCGGGGATAACGCCCTCTTTGGAGTGAGGGGTCGAATCAGCCGAATGGATCGAATTTTCTTGATCGGTTCCGTCAGTCGGATAGATTGACGGGCAGTGGGGAAATGCTGCCGTGCCTCTGTCTGAGGTTGCCCGCGATGCTGACCTGCTTCGGATCCCGGTGGACGTGCTGCGACGGCATCCCCCGTCGCGACTTTCTGACAATCGGCGCTGCAGGAGTGGGAGGGCTGACACTTCCCGCGCTGCTTCGCGCCGAGAGTTCTCAGCCAGCGGCGACCGGCCGGAGCGTGATCAACATCTATCTGGGTGGCGGTCCGACGCACCTGGACACGTTCGATCTCAAGCCGAACGCGCCCCGCGAGTTTCGCGGTGAATTCCAGCCGATCTCCACCAAGGCGGACGGAGTCGAGATCTGCGAGCTGATGCCGCGGCTGGCCTCTCACGGAGACAAGTTCGCGATCGTCCGTTCGCTGACGGGAGTCCGCAACGAGCACAGTTCGTCACAATCGAATTCGGGCTGGGATTCCCGCGACATGGCGTCGATGGGAGGACGCCCGGGGCTGAATGCCGTGATGTCGAGAGTCTACGGTCCGGCATGTACGACGGCATCCGGCTCGGCTCCCACGGCAGTCGATCTCACGGGATGGACGCGTTCCGGCTTTCTGGGACAGACGCACGCCGCCTATCGCCCCGACGGGACCGGCCGCAACAATCTTACGCTCACCGGCGGGATGACAGAGGACCGCTTCCGTGAACGGCAGGGGCTGCTTGGCGAGTTCGACCGCTTCCGCCGCGAAGCGGATGCCCGCCACATGATGCTGGCGATGGACAGCTTCGGCGAACGTGCCTTCAGCATGATCACCTCCGGGGATGTCTACCGGGCTCTCGACACGAAAGACGAGGCAAAAGAGTCCGACGTCCGCTACGGGGTGAAGCTCGACCGGGGCAATCGCAACTTCATCCTCGCCCGTCGGCTGATTGAAGTCGGAGTGCGAAGCGTGTCCCTCTCGCTAGGCGGCTGGGATACCCACGGCAACAACTTCCGTGTGATGCGGAAGAAACTTCCTGCACTCGATGCCGCACTGGCATCACTCATCGAAGACCTCTCGAACTCCGGTCGGCTGGAGGACACGCTGATCCTCATGTCGGGTGAGTTCGGACGGACTCCGCGGATCAATGGCGGCGCCGGTCGCGATCACTGGCCAGCGGCGTCGTTCTTCTTCCTGGCGGGAGGGGGCCTCCAAACCGGGCAGGTGATCGGTGCAACCAACCGTCTGGGGGAACGACCCGAAGAACGCCCCGTGCATTTGCAGCAGGTGTTCGCCACGGTGTACCACCAGCTCGGGATCGACCCGCAGTCGGTTCAACTGATCGACCCCAACGGACGTCCGCAGTACCTTCTGGACCACCGTGAGACGATCCACGAACTGGTGTAGGCGGCTGGCGGCGCAAAGCCCCAACGTTGATTGTCCGCCGCGAGTCTCATCCGCCTTTCAGGCCTGATCTTCCCCCGA
>CAZUXX010000201.1:886-3934 GCA_964624215.1 uncultured Planctomycetaceae bacterium | reverse complement strand
CGGTAGCAGGCGCTGGTCATCAACTGGCGGCAGTGCCGACCCGGTGTCGATTCGGGAGCTGACTTGCGAAAAGAGACCAGCCGCCCGAGACTCAGCAGCGAAATGCACGTGGTGGCTCGACGGGAGGCCACTGCTCCGGCTGGAGAGCGGGCGATCTGCGTCACCCTGCCGCCGGCTCCATGCGTGTGGATACGGTCTCCTGATGATGCCGCGGGAAGGTGTGATCGTTGCTGCTCTTGCTGTTGCTGCAGCAACGGTCGGGGCCTTGGTGGCCAGAGCCTATGCCGCCGGGGCGGTCCCCGTACCGGTGCTGGGGTTGCTGACCCTGGGGGGGCTGGCGATCGTCGTGCGGACAGGACGGTCTGCGTTGCAGCAGAGAACCCGCTCGATCACCGAGGCGCTGCAGGAGTACGTCCGCGGCTGGACGGAGAGTCTGGACGGAGAGACGCCGACTCTCCCGGACGGAACTCCCGAAGCTTATGAAGATCTGCTCGATCAGCTCGTCGAGACGCGGAACAGTCTGAGCAATGCGATCCGCAGTCGCGACAGTGAATATTCTGCCTTGCGGCAGGACACGGCTTTATTGCAGCAAGTGCTCAGCACGATGGTCGAGGGGGTCGTCGTGCTCGACGGCTCGGCGCGGCTGCTGTATGTCAACACGGTGGCCTCACGGCTGCTCAAGCTGGAACGGGCGGATCCCCAGGGACGGCTGATTCACGAGTTTGTCCGCTCTGCCAGACTGCTTGGTCTGGTAGACAAGGTGCTCGCTTCCCCCGAAGTGCAGCACGCTGAAATTGACCTCCCGCGCGAGCGGCTCATCCTTTCGGTCTCCGCCGACCCATTGCCACTCGAGGGGGGGACCGGAGTCGTGCTCGTGCTGCACGACGTCACCCAGTTGAGGGCGCTCGAACGCGTACGTCGCGAGTTTGTGTCGAATGTCTCTCACGAGCTGAAAACGCCGCTGACCTCCATGCAGGCGTACGCAGAAACACTGCTCGATGGTGCGATTGATGATCCGGAGAACAACCGCAAGTTCGTCGAACGGATCACCGAGCAGATCACCCGGCTGCACGAACTGATTGTCGATCTGATCGAACTCGCACGAGCCGAGACGTACCGCGAACAGTTCGTCATCGAGCCGGTCGAACTGGGAGAGGCCGTTGAACTGGCGATGCGAACGCACGAGGCGGTGGCGTCGGCCCGGGGGCTGACCCTCACCGCAGAACGCCCCGCGGAACGCCTGACGATCTCCGCCGACCGTTCAGGAATTCAGTCGATTCTCAACAACCTGATCCGTAACTCACTGCACTACACGCCGCACGGGGGGCGCATTGTCGTGCGACTGGGGCGGTCAGAGGGGAATGCCCTGCTGGAAGTCGAAGACACAGGGATCGGCATCGCCGAGGATCAGCAGCACCGGGTCTTTGAACGTTTCTACCGCATCGACCGGGCCCGGGCGCGGGATGCCGGTGGAACCGGTCTCGGACTGGCGATTGTGAAGCATCAGGTCGATGCTTTCGGCGGGCGGCTGGAACTCCACAGCCAGCTCGGGCAGGGGACCCGGATTACGCTGCAGTTTCCACTGACGGCAGCGAAACAAGCGAGCACTGAAGGGAATCCGGGAGAGGAGACCGCCTGATCGTGGCGCGGTGGTCAGACGCGAGCCCCGGGGCCGAGGCCCGATCAGACTCGTTCTGCGCCATCTTCATCAAATCTTAACAGGGGCCGGTTCCAGTCTTAACAATCGGGGTCTACTGTTTCCGCAACGACACATCGCCATGAACGGACTTCGTGACAGCACCGGCATCATGACTGACCGCTTTTCTGCAATCCTGGCCGTCCTGTTGTGTCTGGTGGCTGCCTCCTGCAAAGTTGAAGTGGCGTCCACGTCGTCTGACTCGACGGGGGCTGCACGGGCGGGAACGATCCGGATCGACGGGTCGAGTACCGTGGCTCCGATCTCGATGCCGATCGCTGAAGCCTTTGGGGACCAGTACCCCGACGTCACGCCGATCGTGAACATTTCCGGGACGGGTGGTGGTTTCGAGAAGTTCTCTCGCGGTGAGATCGACGTCACGAACGCGTCGCGACCGATCAAGCCGGGTGAGGCCGAAGCGTGTCGCACCAATGGCATCGAGTTCGTTGAAGTGAAGGTTGCCATGGACGGGCTGACGGTCGTCGTGAACCAGGAGAATGACTGGGTCAAGTCGCTGTCGATTCCGCAACTGGCGGAGATCTGGAAGAAGGAGAGCCCGGTGCGGAAGTGGAGCGACCTGGATCCGGGCTGGCCGGACGCTGAAATCAAGCTGTTTGCTCCGGATTCGAAGTCGGGGACGTATGACTACTTCAAGGAGGAGACCGTCGGAGTGAACAATCCGATGCGAACCGACTACCAGCCCAATACGGACGACAACGTGCTGGTGACCGGGGTCGCGGGGGATCGTCACGCACTGGGCTTCTTTGGCTACGCTTACTACGTTGCCAGCCAGGACAAGCTGAAGGCGGTGCCGATTGCCCCGGAAGAAGGTCTGGAGCCGGTTCCGCCGAGTCAGGAAAACATCGAGAATGGAAAGTACACCCCGCTGTCACGGCCGCTGTTCATTTACGTCCATGTCGATGGACTCAAGCGGCGTGAAATTGCAGACTTCGCCCGCTTCCACCTCTCGGATGAGGGACAACGGCTCATCGAGGAGAAGCAGTTCATCAAACTGAACGCGAAGGAGCTGGAGGCCAGCCGCCAGACTTTGGAAGCGGCCATCAAATCCGCGCAGGCAGAGGAGTAGCTGCTCCGGCGTTTCGCAAGTGGGCGTTGCAGGGGCGCGGGATGATCTTCCGAGAGGAATCGGACGTTCGATGACGAGCAGGACACAGGAGCCGACTCCCGGACGGGGCGGCGGCAGCCGGCCCTGGAACGGTGCCGGCGCGACGAGCGTCGGAATGCGATTGCGTGAACGACTGATTCACGCCCTGCTCTTTCTGTGCGCATCGCTATCGGTAGTCACGACGATCGGGATCATCTTCGTGCTGCTCAATGAGTCGGTGTTCTCG
>CAZUXX010000201.1:0-876 GCA_964624215.1 uncultured Planctomycetaceae bacterium | reverse complement strand
ACAAGTTACCGGGAGTTTCTCACCGGCACGACCTGGCACTGGGAAGACGACGAATACGGCGTGCTGCCACTGGTCTGGGGGACGATTGTCGTTGCCGGAATCGCTGCTCTGGTCGGGCTGCCGATCGGCATCGCCAGCGCCGTGCATTTGAGCGAGTATGCCTCGCCCCGCTTCCGGTCGATCGTCAAGCCGACTCTCGAAATGCTGGCGGGGATCCCCACGGTGGTGTACGGCTACTTCGCGCTGATGTTTCTGACGCCGTATGTGATCAAGCCGGTCTTCTCCGGGCTTTTGGGGCTGGATGTCGAGGTCTTCAACGCCCTCAGCGCGGGGATGATCGTGGGCGTGATGATTATTCCGATGGTCTGTTCGCTCAGCGAGGATGCGTTGCGGGCGGTCCCCCGCAGTTTGCGAGAGGCAGCCTATGCCCTCGGGTCAACGAAGTTCGACGTCAGTGCGAAAGTCGTTGTTCCGGCAGCGCTCTCGGGCATCATCGCGTCCTTTCTGCTGGCGATCTCGCGGGCCATTGGCGAGACGATGGCAGTGACGATCGCCGGGGGGCACCGTCCGCAGATCACCGGCGACGTTCTCGGGCCGGTCCAGACAATGACCGCCTATATCGTCAATATCACCGAGAGTGAGGTTGCCACCGGAACGGCCGAGTATCAGAGCCTGTATGCCGTCGCGCTGGTTCTGTTTCTGATGACCCTTGTGATGAACATCATCTCACAGGCAATCACCCGTCGCTTCCGGGAGGTGTACCAGTGATGCCTGAACCGACCCCGCCGGGTGGCCCGGAGCAGGAACCGGATCAGCCGATTGCCGACGCCATCCGTTCCGGAACGCCGGCCGCGGCGAGTGTGGCGGTGGCCGCGG
>CAZUXX010000200.1:0-6697 GCA_964624215.1 uncultured Planctomycetaceae bacterium | reverse complement strand
TCGGCAGCCCGAGCGAATCCTCCGTGAGGCCGTTCGCCGCATGCTTCCCAAAAACAAGCTCGGCCGCCACATGCTCAAGAAGCTCAAACTCTACCGTGGTGGCGAGCATCCCCATCAGGCGCAAATGCCCGCCGAACTGCCGGATTACCTGAAGGCCTGATCCCCGACCAGCACCGGCAATCCCCGGACGTGCAAGCGACTCCGGACGAACGAAGTCAAACCATTTTGTCGTTGAGTTTTCCGATGTCGAACGAAGAAAACACTCCTGAACAGCCTCAGGCCTCTGCAGAACAGCCCGTGATCGAGCAGCCGTCTGCCGGAGAGTCGACGCCGGAAACCACCGCGCAGGCGACCCCTGAGGAGGTCACCGCCGCCAACGCCCAGGCAACCGGCGGCGACGAAGTCAGCGGTCTCGCCGATCAGTTGCAGTTCTCCACAGAGGAGTCCTCCACGGTCGGCACCGTCCGCGGCAAGATCGACCGCTTCGGTGTCGCGATGGGAACCGGCCGCCGCAAAACCGCTGTGGCCCGGGTCCGCATCAAGGACGGGACCGGCGACATTCAGATCAACGGCCGCCCGCTCAATGAGTACTTTCATATGGAGCGGGATCAGAAAGCAGTTGTCGAGCCGCTCGAAGCCACCGGGCAGCACGGCAGCGTCGACGTCTGGGTTCGCGTCAACGGGGGCGGCCCGACCGGCCAGGCGGGAGCCGTCATCCTCGGGATCGCCCGCGCACTGCAGGTGAAGGACCCCTCGCTGCACCACAAGCTCAGCGAAGGCGGCTTCCTCACACGCGACGAACGCATGGTGGAACGCAAGAAGTACGGCAGGAAGAAGGCACGCCGGAGCTTCCAGTTCTCCAAGCGGTAATCCCGCGGAGAAAACTCACTCCCCAGGCAGCACATCGAGCCCCGGCCGGAGCGTTCCGACCGGGGCGTTTGTGTGAATGCGGTCCGATGCGCAGATCACGGTCCACGATGACCGCGACTCACGTTCGGTCCGGATGGTCGCGCCACGCGTGCGGACGCCTCAGTTCGAACCGGCTCAGCGGAGCACGACGGGGATCGGGCTATGAACAATTCCTCGATGTACAAGTCGCTGCTGCAGCCCGATCTGCAGCAGATGGTCCGTGAGGCCGACGGACAGGGCCTCAACGCTTTCTGCCAGACCCTCTTCCCGGGATTGATCGCCGAAGTCGTCGCCGACATGGACCCCGCCGAAGTCTGGCAGGTCCTCTCCCACGCGTCGCCACAGCTCCAGGCCGAAATCTTCCAGTACCTGGATCTCCACGACCAGGTCCGGCTCGTCGAAGCCGTCGACCGCCAGACCCTCTCCAGAATGATTCAGGAGATGGCCGCAGACGACCGCGTCGACCTCCTCGGCCGCCTCAACCAGGAGCAGGTCGATGAAATCCTCCCCCTGATCGCCCAGGCAGAACGCAACGACATCAAAAAGCTGCTCGCCTATCCGGAGGAAAGCGCCGGCTCGATCATGACGACCGAGTACGCCTCCCTCCCCGTCGACATCACCGCCGGCGAAGCCATCAACCGGCTCCGGCTCCAGGCACCCACCCGCGAGACCATTTACTACGTCTACGTCACCGACGAAAAACGTCGCCTCCTCGGATTTCTCTCCCTCAGTCGCCTGATTCAGGCGCGGCCTACAACCCCCCTCAGCGAACTCCTCGAACGCGACGTCATCAAGGTCCGCGTCACCGACGACCAGGAATCCGTCGCCAACGAACTGCTGCGACTCGGCTTCATCGCCATCCCCGTCGTCGATGAGGAAGACCGCCTCGTCGGCATCGTCACTCACGATGACGCCGCCGAGGTCCTCCAGGAAGAAGCCACCGAAGACACCCACCGTCTGGCAGCCGTCGAACCACTCGAAGACGGCTACCTCGCAACCGACCTCATGACCCTCGCCTGGAAGAGGGGCATCTGGCTCGTCATCCTGCTGTTCGCCGCCTTCCTCACCGCCACCGTCCTCAACATCTTCCAGCCCGGCAACTCCGAAGACCAGATCGATGCCGAAAACGCATCCGCCTGGATGGTCCTGTTTATCCCCCTCGTTCTGGCCAGTGGAGGCAACGCCGGTTCTCAGTCCGCCACCCTCATCATCCGCATGCTCGCCGTGGAGGATGCACGCGGACAGCGTCGCGGTCTGCTGGGACGTGTCTTCCGCAGGGAACTGCAACTCGGAGCCCTGCTCGGATTGACCGTCGGTCTCCTGGCATGGCTCATTGCCCATCTGCTCGTCAGCTCCGATCGCGCGCTCGTCGTCGGACTGACCGTCTTTCTCGTCGTCACCCTCGGAGCCGTCACCGGCGCACTGCTCCCACTCGCCCTCCGGGCCGCGCACCTCGATCCCGCATTGATGTCCAATCCCCTGATTGCGGCCCTGGTCGATATGCTCGGAGTCGTCGTCTATTTCCAGATGGCGCGACTGTTGCTCGGCATCTGACTTGTCCTCCCACTTCGACGCTGCCTCACCGATGACCTCGCCTCGCGAAGAAGTCGAGTTTCTCCGGCAGGAGATCAATCGCCACAACCGCCTCTACTACGTCGAAAATGCCCCGGTCATCAGCGACCTGGAATTCGACCGGATGCTCAAGCGGCTCGAACAGCTCGAACGCGAACATCCCGAGCTCGACTCTCCCGAAAGCCCCACACACAAAGTCGGCGGAGAGCCAATCAGTGGCTTCACCACGGTCGCGCATCGCCTGCCGATGCTCTCGATCGACAACGTCTACGACCCCGCAGAACTGCTCGAATTCGACCGCCGCGTCCGCAAGCTGCTCGGCATCGAGTCCGTCGAATACACCGTCGAATACAAGATCGACGGCGTCGCCCTGGCGATCATCTACGAAAACGGCAAGCTGGTGCAGGCCGTCACACGCGGTGACGGGCGACAGGGGGACGACGTCACTCACAATGCCCGCACCATCGGCGGCATCCCTCTGGCACTCGACGGGTCAGCCCCCCCGAAGCTGCTGGAAATCCGCGGAGAAGTGTATATCTCCAATTCCGACTTCGCTCATCTTCGGGCCGCGCAGCAACCGGCAGGCGACGAACTCTACGCCAACCCCCGCAACACCGCCGCCGGAGCACTCAAGTTGCTCGACCCCCGCCTCGCCGCCGCCCGGCGACTGCGGTTCTTCGCCCATGGCGTCGGCGCCTGCGACGGCATCGAATTTCAGACCCACCTGGAATTCCTCGCCGCCATCCGCCAAATGGGCGTCCCCACGACACCCGGCATCGAAGCCCGCACCGGCATCGACGCGACACTCGATCTCTGTCAGTCGATGCAGGAAAACCTGCACGCCCTCGATGTCGAAGTCGACGGGCTGGTCGTCAAGGTCAACCGGTTCTCCCACCGCGATACGCTCGGAAACACGGCCAAAAGTCCCCGCTGGGTCATCGCCTACAAGTGGGAAAAATACGAAGCCCTCACCCGCGTCCAGGACATCACCATCCAGGTCGGAAAAACCGGCACCCTCACCCCCGTTGCTCACCTCGAACCGGTCGAGATCGCCGGCACGACCGTAGCCCGTTCCTCCCTGCACAATCGCGACGAACTCATCCGATTGGGCGTGAAGATCGGCGACCACGTCATCGTCGAGAAAGCCGGAAAGGTGATCCCCCACGTCCTCCGCGTCGAAGAACACCTCCGCGATGGCACCGAACGCGACTTCGAGTTCCCCACACAATGCCCCGCCTGCGGAGGCGACGTCCGCCAGGATGAAGGCGGGGTCTACATCCGCTGCCTCAACCCCGCCTGCCCCGCCCGGCTCCGCGAAAGCCTGCGGTTCTTCGCCTCACGACAGGGCATGGACATCGAAGGACTCGGGATCAAACTCATCGAACAGCTGATCGCCAACGATCTGGTCCGTAACTTCGGCGATCTCTTTCGTCTGAAGGACCGCCGCGACGAGCTCCTCGCACTCGACCGCCTCGGCGAGAAATCGGTCGACAACCTGCTGGCAGGCATCGAGGCCGCCCGGTCCCGCCCCCTCTGGAGATTGCTCACCGCCCTCAACATCCACCATGTCGGGCAGAGCAACGCCCGGATCCTCGCCGAGACCTTCGGCTCTCTCGACACCATCGCCGCTCAATCCGCCGAAGCACTCGCCCGGGTCAACGGCATCGGGCCGGTCATCGCTGCCTCCGTTTACGACTTTCTGCACTCCGACGTCGGCCGCGAAACCATCGAGGACCTGCGCTCCCTCGGGCTCAATTTCGGAGAGCCCCTTTCAACCGGGACTCGCGACGACGAAGCCACCACCGAAGGCCCCCTGGCTGGCAAGACACTCGTCGTCACCGGCACGCTGTCGCGACTCACTCGCGACGAAGTCCACGAACTGATCCGCCGGCATGGAGGCAAACCATCCAGCAGCGTCTCGAAGAAAACCAGCTACGTCGTCGCCGGTGAAGAGGCCGGCAGCAAACTCGACAAGGCCCGCTCGCTCGGAATCCCCGTACTCGCCGAAGACGAATTCCTCGCCCTTATCGGCGAGCGCTGAGGCGACCGTCCTCCCGCCCCCTGCCAGCGGATGCACTCCCCGTCGCACCGCAGCCTTCTCAACCGAACCGGCGTCCATACCCGTCCGGGATCACAGCCACAGCTCGACCCGTTCCCGCAACCGCGCCGGCAACCGCTTTTCGATGAACTTGCGGATCTGCCGTTCGTGATACCGCGTACTGAAGTGAGCAAAGATCAGCCGCTCGTTGTTGAAGCGGTCCGCTCGTTCAAGCACATCATCCAGATGAATGTGGCCGAACTTGTGAATCTTCTCCTTGCGGTGCTCCGGACGAAAGAACGTGATCTCCGTAATCAGGATCTTTGCGTCATAGACCGCCGGCAGGTTGTCGAGCCCCTGCGGAGCCGTATCCCCCGTGTAGGCAACCAGCGGAATCCGCACTTCCGCACTGACCTCCTCACCACGCAGCCGGATGTCGCGAATCTGATCGCTACTGAGCCCCTGGTACTCCGGCTTCAGCTTCTTCCGCCGCTCCCAGACAAGATATCCCACCGACGGAACCGTGTGCCGGGTCGCAAACACCGACACGACATGCTCGCGGGACAGATCGATCTCATCACCGGGACTCACCCCCTCCAGCGAGCAGATCATCCGTCCACGATCGAGCCGCTGCCATGCCCGCAGCATCCTGTCGACATTGTCTCGCACCTCGGCCGGGACATAAATCACCGGCGGATCCATCTTCATCATCCGCCGCCGGGCCACATACGCCGGCAGGGCCGCCATATGGTCCAGGTGCGCATGCGTGATGAAGAACGTCTGCGTCCCCAGAAACGACCACGGGCTCCCTCCCAGATCGAACCCGACTTTCAGTTCAGGCACGCGCCAGTAACTCTGGACCGCAGCGCGCGAGTATCCCTCCACGGTGAGGCCACCATGCACCAGGGTCTTCAGGGGAAGGTTCTCGATCATCGTATGCCGGCTCACAGGTCTCCCGGGAAGGGTTCGCAGGGTATCGACTTCCCCGCGGGAGTGTCAGTCTCCTGACGCAGAACTCACCAACCCGCACGAATCAGCCCCCCTCGGTGGGCGGCGTCCCTCCACGACTGCTATAGTCCCTGCTTATCCCGCAGATCCGAGATCGAGACCATGTCGCTTTCCACCGAAACACTCCAGGAGCTTCGCTCCGTCGACACACCGACCATCTGTAACGCGATCGAACTGTTCGATGTGCGGCCACGCAGCGCCGGCTTCATGAACGACACCATCAAGGCATGCTTCCCCGACATGCCGCCCATGGTTGGATTTGCCCTCACCTCGACCTTCCGCAGCCACTCCGCCCCCCCGTCCGGGGATGTCTATGGCAGTCTCAGTCAGCAGGTCGAAGCCTTCGCCAACCTGCCCGGCCCCGCCGTCGTCGTCTTTCAGGACCTCGACGAACCAACCGTGTCCGCAACCTTCGGCGAGGTCATGTGTTCCACCTACAAAGGGTTCGGTGCACAGGGAATCATCACCTCCGGGGCCGGTCGCGACCTCGAACAGGTGCGCGAAATCGGCTTCCCCGCCTTCACCGCCGGAACGATCTGCTCCCACTCCTACTGCCATATCCTCCAGGTCGGCATCCCCATCACCGTCGGAGGCATCTGGGTCGAGACCGGCATGCTCCTCCACGGGGACTGCAACGGAGTCACCACCATCCCCATCGAAATCGCCAGCGAGATCCCCCAGGTCTGCCGCGAACTGATGGAGGCCGAGCAGATCGTCCTCGACTACGTCCGCAGCCCGAATCCCACCCCTGCCGGTCTCGCCGAGGTCCGCAAGGAAAGTGCCGCCGCCATGGCTGAAATCGCCCGCCGCCTCAAACGCTGACTGCCGGGGCACTCGCCACCGCGGCAACACAATCGGCGTCGCCCCCGGGAATCGTCGATCCCCGGCCCTCGTCGCCCTCCCCGGAGTCTGCTCCCAAACAGTCGTTGGCGCACCCGTTTCGATCAACCTCTCAGTTCCCGCACGCCCATGTCATCCGTCTGCCGTTGGGGAATCCTCAGTTGTGCGACCATCGCCCGGAAGAACTGGCAGGCCATCCGCCGCTCCGGGAACGGGGTCGTCACTGCCGTCGCCAGTCGATCTGTCGATCGGGCCCGGCAGTTCATCGACGAATGCCAGCACGAACAGCCGTTTGACGAAATTCCCCAGGCTCTCGGCCGCTCCGAAGAA
>CAZUXX010000199.1:4282-6719 GCA_964624215.1 uncultured Planctomycetaceae bacterium | reverse complement strand
GCACCACTTTCGGGCCGCGGTGTCCCGCCTGTTCTGCCGGTCGCACTTTCTCCAGTCTCACTATCAGCAGGCCGTTCTCACTCTAGGTGACATGACTCACCCCGAGATTGCCCCGGATCACCCGACCATGATCGATCAGTTCGGGGACGACTCGCTGAATCAGATCGACCGGGATGGCGAAGCCAATCCCCGCGCTCTGGCCGTACCGTTGGCCGAGGCTCGTGGCGATGGCCACGTTCATGCCGATCATGCGACCGCGGGCATCCAGCAGCGGACCTCCCGAATTGCCGGGATTCACCGCCGCATCAATCTGAATGATCGACTTGATGGTCCAGTTTTCCTGCACCTCGAGCGTCCGGTTCAGACTCGAGATGATGCCTTCGCTCATCGACCTGTCGAGACCGAACGGATTCCCCAGTGCAAAGCAGCGCATGCCAACCTTCAACCGCGAGGAATCCCCCATCGTCACCGGATACAGCGCATCGTCGGGGGCATCGATCTTGAGCACCACAATGTCGTTGACCGGGTCGGCTCCGACGATCGTCGCGGTGTAGGACTGCTCGTTGAAGAGCGTCACTTCGATCTGCTTGGCCCCCTGCACGACGTGGAAGTTCGTCAGGATGTGCCCCGCTTTATCGATCACCGCTCCCGACCCGCTCCCGGTTTCGACTTCCGGAAACGCCATCAAAAACGACTCCGACATGCGCACGCTCTTGGTCGAAATGTTGACGACCGAGCGATTGCACTGTTCGTACACGGCGACGTTGACCGCCTCGTCCGGGGTCATGAATTCATCTGCCATCCCGGTCGGAAAGCCCGGAGCCGGTTGCGCATACACCGGACCGCGATTGTTTCGCGGGTCGCCCCCCCGATTGCCACCGTGTCGGGGATCGGTGCCGGGGACGTTGTTCCCCCCCGGCCCCAGGTTGCGCCTGAACGGCTCCCGGACCAGGCGCGGAATCGATCAACCAGAGTGTCGTGACACTGCCAAGCACTGCCGAAAGGCAACAGGTCAGAACAGTTCGCATCACAGGCGTCTCCGCGGGTATCACGTCCAGAATCGAATTCTAGTGTGAAGAGGAAGACGCTTGGAGACCGGTTTCACGCGGAGAATGAGATGAATCTGCCGAAATTCGGGCGCGGCCCGCCCGAAGGCGATGGAGCCGATTGCAGCGAACAACGAACTTCCCAGCCGCTAGAAGATGCCCAGTTGATCACGCGCATCGTCGGTCATTCGCTCCGGGGACCACGGCGGAGACATCACCAGCCTGATCTCGGCGGTCTCGACGTCCTCGAGTTGTTCCAGTGCCATTTTGGCCTGCGTAATGATCTGCGGGCCTGCCGGACAGGCGGGACTGGTCAGTGTCATTTCGACATGGACCGTTCCCCCCTCCTGCGACACAGAGTACACCAGACCCAGGTCGACGATGTTGATCATCAGCTCCGGATCGATCACCTGCTTGAGGGCCTCGATCAGTTCCACTTCCTCTGCCATGTTGCACCTGTCCACGAAAAATGCGGCCCTCCGTTCCCTGCGGGCATCATAGCGCTGAGTCCGTCGGGGTGAAACCGCTGCACGCACTGTGCTGGCGAAGGCCACGATGCTGGCCTATCCTCCCACGCGCTCCCCTTCGATCTGGACTTCGTGACTCCCATGACTTCCTCACCGACGCAAAGCCCGGGCGAAACCGTTGCGATCGTCGGCGTCGGCCTGCTGGGAGGCTCCATTGCCCTGGGGGCAAAAAGTCGCGGGTTCGTCAGTCGGGTGATCGGAATCGGCCGCAATCGTGAGCGGCTTGCAGCCGCCAGGGACGCCGGTATCGTCGACGAGATCTCGACCGACTTCGACGCTGCCGCAAAAGCCTCGCTGACGTTCGTCTGCACACCAGTCGACCGGATTGCCCGGGATGTGCTGCAACTGCTCGACATCGCTCCGGCGATGCTGATCACCGATGTCGGCAGCGTCAAAGGAGCAATCTGCCAGCGGCTGCAGGATGACAACAGAGCCCGGCAGTCGTTCGTCGGGTCTCACCCGCTCGCCGGTTCAGAGCGCCAGGGCTGGGAGGCCGCCTCGGCTGACCTGTTCGAGAATCGTCACTGCGTCGTCACTCCCTGGGACGATTCCGACCCGCGCGCCGTCGAGCGGATTGTTTCATTCTGGGAGCGACTCGGGATGCAGGTCCACACGGTCGACGCCACGACGCACGATCGACTCCTGGCGCTGACCAGTCATCTGCCACACGCAGTTGCGGCCGCCCTGGCGGCACTGCTGAGTCCGGAAGACGACCCGTTCGCTGCCACCGGATTCCGCGACACCACGCGCATCGCCATGGGAGATCCCGGACTGTGGACGCCGATCTTCCTGCAGAATCGCGGCGCCATTCTGGCGCAGATCGACGAGTTTGCAGCGTCGCTGACGGCACTCCGGGATTATCTC
>CAZUXX010000199.1:0-4272 GCA_964624215.1 uncultured Planctomycetaceae bacterium | reverse complement strand
CGAAGGGCTCACCGCGTTCCTCACGAAAGCCCAGGCAAACCGCACTCGCCTGCAGTAGTCACCCGGGCCTCCTTCCTGCGGGGAATCGTCCTTCCCCGTATCGCCAATCATGACGACCACCCGGAGGGCTCTGACCGATCATGAACCCGACTTGCCCCGAGTGGAATTACGTGATTTCGTGTCTCACCAATACCTACGGCCGGTTCGGGCCTCTCGCAGCCATCGCCCATCTGCCCCGCATCGGGGTGCGACACATTGAACTCCCGATCAAGACTGCGGGAGTGCCGTCCTTCTTCAAGGAGACGCCTCTGCTCACGGATGCCTCGTCCGTCGACGACGTCTGCCGGGTTCAGGATCAACTGGCAGAATCCGGGCTGACCCTGAGCAGTTGCAACATCTCCAGTGGAAATCCGCTTGAGGTGACAGTCGTCGAGAGAACCATCCGCAAACTGGATCTGGCACAGCGTCTGGGTGTCTCGCTCGTTGTCGCCGGAGCAGGCGAGGCCCCTGAGACAGACTCACAATCGGTGCTGTGGAAGCACCTGCGACAAATTGGCGACGCTGCTCGTGCGCGGGGGATCATCTACTGTTGCGAAACTCATCCCGGAGCCTGCCAGAACTCCGAACGGATGCAGCAGATGCTCGAAGAAGTCGATCATCCGGCAATCCGGATCAATTTCGACACCGGCAATCTCTTCTACTACAACCGCGATCCCGATCTCGTCGAGTCCCTGAAAGCCGTGGCCCCGTTTGTCCGGCACGTGCATCTGAAGAACACGCCGGGCGGCTTCGAGGAATGGTCGTTCGCCGAACTGGGCACCGGGTGCGTCGACTTTCAGACGGTCCGCGAAATTCTCTCGACTGCCGGGTTCGATGGTCCCTACAGCCTCGAACTCGAAGGAATCGCCGGCGAGCCCGAGCCGACGCTGGAAGAGATTCACCAGCGGGTCGAACGGAGCCTCGAACACCTCCGCCGTTGCGGCTACTGAACAGACTGCCCCGCGGAACACCTGCAGTGTGACTGCCAAATGCAGGAGTCGGCGAATCCGTCCCGACTCTTTGACAGGCACCGCGCAATGACGCCGTGCTGAATCAGACAGCAGAAGCAGCCCCGGCGTCGCTACGCGTTTGTCGAACGTTCCCTATACTCAGGGCTCAACTGCCTCGCTGATCGATCAGGATTTCCCGGTAACCTCAGGAGCATCGCGTGTCGTACCTGTACAGCACCCCGGAGCAACGTGCCGAGATGCTCCAGACGATAGGTGCCGCAGACATCGATGAACTGTTCACGCAGATTCCCGAGGAACTGCGGCTCAACCGCCCGCTGAACCTCCCCGAGCCGCTGACCGAACTCGAGCTGCAGACCGAGATTCAACGCCAGGCGGCCCGGAACGGACGCGATCGCATCTGCTTTCTCGGCGGCGGGGCGTATGACCACTTCATTCCCGCCGTGGTCGACGAAATTGCCGGACGAGGCGAGTTCTATACCGCCTACACCCCGTATCAGGCCGAAGCGAGTCAGGGGTCGCTGCAGGCGTTCTTCGAATACCAGTCGCTGATCTGCCAGCTGACCGGCATGGATGTCTCCAACGCCAGCCTCTATGAGGGGGGAACGGCGGTCAGCGAAGGGGCATTCATGGCCATGCGGGTGACCGATCGACACGACAAGGTCGTCGTCCTCGGGTCGGTCCACCCGCAGTATCGCGATGTCCTGAGAACGTACACACACAATCTCAATGTCGAAATCGTGACGGTCCCGACAGACGACGGCACCGTCGATCCCAACCGGGTCGGGAAGGTCGTCGACGAGCGGACAGCCTGTCTGATCCTTCAGCAGCCCAACTACTTCGGCTGCCTGGAGGAGGTCGAGACACTCGTGCAGATCGCCCGCAACAACGGGGCACTGTCGCTGGTGTCGTTCGATCCGGTCAGTCTGGGCCTTCTCAAGCGTCCGGGCGATTACGGAGCCGACATTGCCGTTGCCGAAGGGCAGGCGCTGGGGACACCGTTGCAGTATGGAGGCCCGTATCTGGGCGTTCTCGCCTGCCGGCAGGAGTTCGTTCGGAAGATGCCGGGACGACTGGTCGCCGAAACGGTCGACCGGCACGGAAACCGTTGCTATGTGCTCGGGCTTCAAACCCGCGAGCAGCACATCCGCCGCGAGAAAGCGACCAGTAACATCTGCACCAATCAGGGACTGCTGGCTCTGCGGGCCACCGTCTACCTCGCCCTGCTCGGGCCGCACGGGTTGCGGGAAATCGCCGAACTCAGCTGCCGCAAGGCCCACTATCTCGCCGGACGACTTCAGGAGGCAGGGCATCCGCTTCGGTTCGATCGACCGTTCTTTAAGGAGTTCGTTCTCGCCGGGGAGGCCGCCTCCTTGCGGCAACGGGCTCGTCAGGCAGGTTTCGACGTGGGGCCGGCCGCGGGAGGACCACACGACGGACTGCTGGTCGCAGTCACCGAACAGAGAACGCGCGAGCAACTGGACCAGCTTGTCGAGGCACTGTCGTGACGATCGCCCTTGAGGAGGGGAGGCCTTGTCCATCCCGCAACGGACCGGCACAGTCACTCCCGGCCAACTCCGGGATTCACGCGGACCACTGATTCTCTCGCCAGATATTCCAGCTCTCCAACCTGTCGAGTTGCCACTTTCAGATGAGTGAGGCGTCCCAGACACCGGCACGGACTCCTGCCGATTCATCGACCCCCCAGCGGGTGCGCGGGAAGCTGCCGGTTGTCTTCGGTACGTTGACCGGCACACTCCTGGGTCTGGTCGGCGTCTTCTGCTGTCTCGGACTGATGCTGTTTCGCCCCGAGGTCGATGCGTCCCCCGAGCGTGCGAAAGAGCTGACCAACGCCATGTTGCTGGTCGACGTTCCGGACGAATTCCATCCGGCCGGAACCATCGAATGGAACTTCTTCTGGTTTGTTCTTCTGCGGGGAGCCTACTACGAACTGCCCGCCGACGAAGGGCAACTCATGCTTCTGGAAGTCGAGAGCGGGCTCCTCGACGAGCCGGAGATCCGGGAGCACGTCGATTCCACGCTTCGCGAGAAAGGGGGAGGAGGTCCCCCCCTCACAATTACCGACTCGGAAGAACGAGTCTATAATTTGCGAGGCCGACCAGTGACCTTCACTTTTCGCGTCGGCGAATCACCTGACGACCACACCCGCTACCACCTGGTGGAGGGAGTCGTCGATGGCAACTCGGGACCGGTCCTCATGGCGTTTCGAATCACCGACGAATCGTGGGACGCCAATCAGGCTCTGGTCGAACGAACGATCCTCTCGGTCCGCTGATCCGGACGGCAACCTGCTTCTCCCGAACGAATCGTGAACTGGATCGCTGGACTTCTCATTGTCGCCCTCGTCGTTGCGATGGCTGCCCCCGCAGTCGCGCGGAGACTGAGGCGCCGGGAGGAACTCCGGTCCATCGAACAGTTCCGCCGCCAGCGGGAAGTCCTCGAGTTGAAGTTCTATGAACTCGCCTCCCGGCTCGGCAAGCCGCGCGGCGTCCGCTGGAAGACGTGCGACTGGCAAAACGACGTCACCTTCGCCCGGGACCGTTCGACCGGTCTGATCACGGCGTTTGCGTCGGTGAACGTGAACTTCGAAGCCATCGAAGGTGGAGACATGGAGGACGTCGAGCACGTCGGTTTGCTGCGTGACGGGTGTGCCCTCTTCCATTACCAGAATGGTCACTGGGGAACCGGAGGCCGGGTCCTCTTCAACATGAATCCCCGTGACGCACTTGTCCGGTTCGAATCGCAGTACGCCGCCCTGAACACCTCCGACTGAGGTGGCTCGGAATCGACCGGAGCAGGTAGTTCGCGACGCTGGAACCGGTCAATCCCCGCTGCAAGCACGTGCTGCGTCATCGCGTAGAACACCGGCACCAGCACCGCCAGCGGGTGCGCTTCAAACAGGCTCGCAGCCAGCACCAGAGCGGCTCCGGTATTCTTCATGCTCGTGATGTAGACCAGCGAGATCAACTCTCCCGCCGACTCCGTCCGCACCAGACAAGCCGATCCCCACGCAATCAGAAACGCCGTTGCGCACAACAGCATTCCGAATCCGGCGACGGCGAGCGCCGTGGTGGCCGCATGCTGTGGACCCAGCTGTGGCAGCGCGACGGCTCCGTTGGCATAGTTCAGCCCGAACAGGGCCACAAGAGCGGCACTCTTTATCACTTCAAGAACGTCCCCCACGCGCGCCGCCCACCAGCGATCCAGACCGGACCGGACGCCGACGCCGAGCAGCGTCGGTGCC
>CAZUXX010000198.1:0-6753 GCA_964624215.1 uncultured Planctomycetaceae bacterium | reverse complement strand
TCATGGCGAGAAACGCCCGCCCGGTGGTGTCGAGCTGTTCGTCGACGACGTCCATCCGCAGTTGCACCTTGTCCTGCAGTTCGTAGTTGGTCGGGCCGATCGCCAGGAAGGCGACCGCCGTCAACTGTTCGGTTCGCTGCTGGGGAGTGTCGGCCGGAAGCAGATCTCCTGCGAGCTGTTCGATGATGAAGCGGTCGAATGGCTTGTCTTTGTTGAACGCGTCGATCACGTAGTCACGATACCGCCATGCTTTGTCGTAGAGCATCGAGCGTCCGCCTCCGGTGGAATCCGAGTAGCGGGCGACATCGAGCCAGTGCCGTCCCCAGCGCTGTCCGAATGCGGGTGAGGCGAGGAGTCGGTCGACCACACGTTCCAGAGCGATGTCTTCCTCCGCCGGGTCGGTGACAAAGCGCTCGATCTCCTGGGGTGTCGGAGGCAGTCCGATGAGATCGAATGACAATCGTCGGAGCAGTGTCGCGCGATCGGCCGGTGGCGCTGGTGAGAGCCCGGGCTCCTCCCAGCTGGCGGCGATGAAGGCGTCCAGGGGATCCCGGACCCAGTCGCGATGTCGCGTGTCGGGTGGCGGGGACTGACCGAGCGGCCGGAAAGACCAGAACTCGCGGCCCTGCGCCAGATCGATCCCGCCGGTTGCTGGTGTAGCCGACCCTTCGCGTGGGTCGGCGGCACCGTCGGCGATCCAGCGTTCGAAATCGGCGATAACCGAGGCCGGGAGTTTTTCCTGCGGAGGCATCTCGTACGATCCATACCGCAGCGCTTCGAGCAGCAGACTCTCTTCGGGCTTTCCCGGGACGATTGCGGGGCCGGAGTCTCCACCGGCGAGCAGGCCCTCACGCGAGTCGACCAGGAGGCCGGCGCGCAGAGTCTTCGACTCACTCGAATGACATTCGTAGCAGTGCTGGACCAGGATCGGACGAATCTTCTTCTCGAAGAATTCGAGTTGTTGCGGTGTGTGAGGGGTGTCGTCGGCAGCCGATACCGATGTCAGCGACAACAGAGCCCCAGCGATCCACAGCGTGACGCGATTCGAGGAGTGCCGTTTGCGCATGGCTTTCACCGGTTGCGGAGGTCTCAGCGAGGTCTCGGGCCGCGATCGGTCCAGTCTCCTGAGACCGGACCACGACACTGGTTTCGACGTCAGGCGACTGTTACCGGACGGGGTTTTTCAACGAGCCGATGCCTTCGATGACGGCTTCGACTTCGTCGCCCGCCTTCAGGAACCTGCCTTTGGCCTTGCCGACGCCGTGCGGTGTTCCGGTCGCGATGATGTCTCCGGGCTTCAGGGCGACGAAGCTGGAAATGAACTCGATCACCGCTGCTATGGGAAACACCATCTGCGATGTTGACGAGTCCTGTTCAACGTTTCCGTTCACACTGAGCTTGAGGGGAAACTGCTGCGGATCGGGGACATCACCGGAGGAGAGGATGCAGGGGCCCATGGGGCAGAAGGTGTCATGCCATTTGCCGTGCAGCCAGTCGAAGAACCGGTCGTTGGGCCTCTCGACCCGCTTGGGGTTGGGCGTGAAGGCACGATCGGAGATGTCGTTGATGACCGTGTAACCTGCGACGTAGCCGAGGGCGTCGGACTCTTTAACGTTCCTGCAGGTTTTCCCGATGACGACCCCGAGTTCGATTTCCCAGTCAATCTGATCGGGTGAGTTCGCGGGGATCAGGATGGGGTCCCCGGGATTCGTGAGCGTGGTTCCCGGTGGCTTCATGAAGACGTAGGGGAAGGTCTCGCGACGCTCGGCGGCGCGACCTCCGCCCTCTTCGATGTGCTTTGAGTAGTTGCCTGCCAGGAGGAGGAGCTTGTCGGGGTTGGGGATGGGGACGAGCATCTGGACACTGCCCGTTGCGATCGATGCTGCCTCGCGTGCCGCGGGATCGCCGCGGTGGACTTTTTCGACAGCGGACCTGAGAGCGGCGTGATGTTTCCCGTGAGGCAGGTAGTCGAGAATTGACGCCGAAGCGGGGATGGTTTCCCCGGCGAGATGAGCCACCGCATCGAGCGAGAGGATGGACTCTTCGCTATACAGGCCAATCGCAACGACGTCGTCGGACCGGTAGCGGCAAAGTCGAAGTGGAGTCATCGCTGCAGTTCTCTCGATTAATCAGGTGGTCGTCCCGGGGAGCGGAGTCCCAGTTCGTTGCGATAGTCACGCAGCAGCCGCGACCAGGCACTGTCTTGCTGTCGTCCCGGACCGGGCAGAAGCCCGTATTGCTCGCCTTGTGGTCGCGCCTGGTTCAGAGCAGCCCGAGCGGCCTCCTTGTCTCCCTGCATTGCATGGAGGAGGGCCATGCCGAGCTGCGCCTTCGTTTCGAATTCATTCTGCACCGATCCCCCGACGCTGCGCAGCTGCTGGAGTTCGGTACGGGCATCGTCGAAGCGGCCTTTCTGCAGGTACATCAGTGCCAGTTGCTCGCGAGCGCGGGCCACCCACTCGTCGGCGCTGGTGTCTGCGTCCCAGAAGTGGATGACAGCCCTGAAGGCATCCTCGTCGCTGGAGAGCATGGCCTGGAGAAACTGCATCCGGGCGGAGTCGGCTTTCGGGACGCCCAGGCCCTGGGCGGGGGGCGTGTCGCGCGGATCCTGCGCGCGGATCCACCAGCCGGCAGCAGCGCTGGCTCCGGCTGTCAGCAGGCACAGAAGTGCCAGCGTGAGGACCGGTCGACGGGAGGCGAAGGTCGGCTTCGCGGAGAGCGTAGAGACAGGCTCGCTGAGGCGGATCTGGTCTACACGACCGGATTCCCTGAGTGCCCGGATCATCGCGCGAATGTCGTCGAGCAGCGTGGCGGCATCGGGGTACCGCCGATCCGGCTGTTTGGCCATGAGTCGCATGACCATGTCGTTGAGCGGTCCGGGCAGTTCGGGACGGACCTCCTTTGGTGGCCGCGGACTGTTCTGCAGATGCTGGACGGCGACCGAGATCGCACTGTCACCGGAGAAGGGCGGCTGTCCGGTGAGCATGTGGTAACACGTGACGCCGAACGAATAGAGATCGCTCCGGGCGTCGACTTTTTTGCCGTTGACCTGTTCGGGACTCATATAGAGTGGCGTGCCCATCGCCACTCCTTCCTGTGTGAGGTTGAGTCGTTCACCGCCGAGGGTCAGTTGAGCGAGCCCGAAATCGGCCACCTTGGCTTCGCCCTTGCGGGTGAGCATGATGTTTTCGGGCTTGATGTCGCGATGGACGATCCCTTGCTCGCCAGCGGCCTGCAGAGCACTGGCGACCTGCCGCATGATGTGCAGCGCAAGCCCCAGATCGAGGGGGCCCTTTCTTTGCAGTAGTGCCTTGAGCGTGCTTCCCTGCACGTACTCCTGGGCGATGAAGTGCTGCCCCCCTGACTCGCCGATGACGTAGACCTGGACAATGTTGGGGTGGTTCAGTCCGGCGGCGGCTTTGGCCTCGGTCTGGAAGCGTTTGACGTACGCTTCGTCGGCCATCAACTCGGGGCTGAGCAGTTTGAGAGCGACGTTCCGGTGTAATGAGGTCTGTTCGGCCAGCCAGACGGATGCCATGCCTCCCTGTCCGAGCTTCCTGACCAGTCGGAACTCACCGAGCGTCCGACCTTCGGCGAGCTCGACGGGAGTTGCCGTCCTGGTTGGAGACAGAGACGATCCGCCCTGACGGGGCATGGCGGCCGTCTGCTCGTTCGACAGATCAAGCGGCTGCTGAGTCTGGTCAGTCATCGCCACGAGCGGGGAAGAACGTCAACAGGCCAGACGTATCCACGTCGGCCGGGCTGTTGAAGTATAGCGGGTCAATGGTGGCCGCGCAAGCTCCCTCCTCGCGATGTGTGGCTCTCCGCGAGCATTTGCCGAGGGCGCGATCGGCGCATGCTTCTGGCAAAAGTGACGTGAAAAGTCACCCTGCTCAGATCAAACGGAGTGACTACCATGCGGGAATACCAGCTTCGAAAACCAAACGGGGAGCGATGGCGATGGTGACGCAGACGGGGCGGATGGTTTCTGCAGGACTGCTGGTCCTGCGGGTGTCGGCAGGTCTGATGATGATGTTTCACGGGATTCAGAAGATCCAGAACTTCAGCCAGCTTGCCGGAGGCTTTTACGACCCGTTTGGCATCGGTCCCAAGGCCAGCCTGATCCTCGCGATTGCTGCCGAGGCAGGTTGCGCGGCGCTGTTTGTGATCGGGCTGTTCACGCGGCTGGCGTGTGTTCCATTGGCTGTCACGATGTTCGTGGCACTGTTTCTGTACCACGCGCAGGATCTGTGGAGTGCCCGAGAACTCTCCGCGTTGTATCTGGGGATCTTTGTCGCCGTCTTCCTGACCGGGCCGGGAGCCCTGTCGGTGGACCACATCCTGAATCGGCGCACAGCCAAGGCGAAGTGATCGCGGTGGATGCGACGCGACACGTTGCGACTGAGTCGCGTTCGCCGTGTACGGGGTGACGTGGCAGCACGCAAAAACCCTCGATCGTGCATGACGATCGAGGGTCAGGGGGAGGCAATCCGTCGAGTTTGCCACGCGGTGGCGGTTTACCAGTCGTAGTGCCTGGGGGTCTCGTGAACCGGCCCCAGGTCGCACCGCAGATCATCCTGGCCGTCGCAGAAGTCGGCCTTGTCGTGGAACTTGCTGCCGTACTTGAGGGCCTTGTGCCCGGTCATGCCGGAGACCAGATACCCCTGATTGAATGAGCCGATTGCCGAGCCGACATCTTCCAGTTCCTCTGAGGTGCCGTTGGCGACCTCGGCGAGTCCCACGACCATTCCGATCACCAGGATCGTGGCAACAATGACCAGCTCGGCCGAGACGATGAATCCTGCCTCATCCGCGTACAGCGAGTTCAGCACAGTATGCATTGCAGTGTCTCCAGGGTTCGTGGGGTAGCGGGATGACAGTCTGCGCCGGTCGGTGGTCCAGACCGACCGGCGCAGGTGCGGTCAAGCAAGGCTGTCATTCATCCTGTTCTCCGGCGTTTCGCCGGCTGAACAGGGTGTAAAGCAATGGCAGTGCCAGTGATTCAAAAGCTTGACGCCAGAGCGGCCGACACGATTTCTCGGGCCACTTAACCCACTTGTGCTACGGGGGTTGCGGCGTTCGCTGTCATTCCGCCATGAAGCTGCTTTCCGTGTCCTCTCTGACGGTGGTGGTTGTGGCACGGGGGCATCACTGCGTCCGGGGAATGGGGGGCATCTTGTGCAAGTCTTTTACCTGCAGTCGGTTACGCACGTGTGTTGCCGCCGGGCAACGTGGTGAGCGTCGGCAACACCCGTAAGAGTCCTCCTATCCGGCAGGGGCCGACGGGGGTGAAGCGGCAAGGGAGGCAAGGCGGAAAGCCCTTACCGGCTGAAGTGGTCAGATCGATGGACGGCATCGAGGGGAGGGCAAAGGGGCTCGCGGAGCCAACCGGGGATGGAGCCGCATGCAGCATCGGTCGATTCTGTGGGATGAACGCCTCGTGACGGCGACGGGATGCATATGGATCGTGCATCCCGAATGAGCACCGGGATGGACCGCGTTTGTGGCTTGCTCTCGACGGATATTCGCGATGCTGTTCCTTCTGGGCGCTGCGATTCCCGGTTGCTCGACCTCGCAGTGTCGCCCGTTCGTGTGCGTTGAGACTCCGCATTACAACCGGCGATGCCAGGACTGGTCGGCGTCGCTTGCTGCACGACACGCAGCCTGGAAGTCGCTGAATCAGCAGCGGATTCACTGTCCAGACTATCGCCGGGGTTATCTGCAGGCCCATGCCGATCTGGCGCGCGGGAGTTGCGGGCAGGTGCCCCCTGTCCCCCCTGCGCGATACTGGAATCCCTGCTTCCGCACCTGCGAGGGTCAACAGCGTGTTGCGGCCTGGTATGAGGGGTATCAGGCCGGGCTGGCCCATGCGCGGGCATGTCTGGGGAACAACACGATCCACATCCACGGCGGTGAGTGCGAACCCTGGGGAGGTGCGGCCGGGTACGCCGGGTATCCGGCAACGGCCACACAGGGAGTACCGCTCTCGGGATGTCCCTGCCGAAACGGAGTTCCGTCATGGTGACCGACCCGAGTGATTCGAACGGTGATATGCCCGTGATCCACTGCGTTTCGCCGAGTCTGCGCGGGCTGGTGATTCTAATCGCCGCTTTGCAGGGCTGCGCGGCCTTCCATCCGATTGAAGGTGTTCCGGCCAGCAATCTGCCGTACCACTATCGTGCTCCGTACCGGGACACGCAGCGGACGATCAATCCGATGCTGTTGACGCGTTCGCGCCCGGCGGAGTACCTGGTGGACTCCGGCGACGTTCTGGCGATTTACATTCCCGGAGTGCTGGGGACGATCTCACCCGAGTTTGCAACGATCGGAGAAGCGCCGCCGATCAACCAGCCGCGCGATCCGGAGATGCCGCCGACGGTCGGGTATCCGGTGACGGTGCGTGATGACGGAACAATCTCGTTGCCGCAGGCGGGACCGATTCCGGTCCGGGGTCTCACACTTCGGCAGGTCGAGGAGACTCTGCGCGACACGTACACGAGGAAGAACCAGGTACTGGCGGAGGGGAAGGACCGCATTCTCGTCAGTCTGCAGCGACCGCGCGAGTACCGGGTGCTGGTGGTGCGTCAGGAAGCGAACTCGGCGACGCTGATGACTTCGAGTCCGGGGAGCATCAACCTGGGTGCGACCCGCCGGGGCGTGGCCCGCATTGTGCAACTCAAGGCCTACGAGAATGACGTGTTGCATGCCCTCTCGCGTGTCCAGGGGGCCGATGGACTTCCGGGGCTCGATGCC
>CAZUXX010000197.1:3131-6763 GCA_964624215.1 uncultured Planctomycetaceae bacterium | reverse complement strand
ACTTGCGGTCGAGGTTGCCCGTCGGTTCATCCGCCAGCAGCAACAGCGGCTGATTGATCAATGCCCGGCAGACCGCCACCCGCTGTCGCTCTCCACCCGAAAGTTGGGCGGGACGGTGCGTCAGCCGCTCCGACAGTCCGACGCGG
The DNA here is from genome assembly GCA_964624215.1 of uncultured Planctomycetaceae bacterium. GTDB lineage: Bacteria > Planctomycetota > Planctomycetia > Planctomycetales > Planctomycetaceae > CAZUXX01. Next base: position 6,617 of record CAZUXX010000197.1, on the reverse strand, counting down.
TCCAGCAGTTGTTCCGCACGCCTGCGGGCAGCGTCATTGGCCCCCTCGCCCGCGATTGTCGGTAGCAGCACATTCTCCAGGACGTTGCACTGCGGAAGCAGATGATGGTCCTGGAACACGAACCCGATCCGGCGATTTCGAAACCGCGCCTGTCCGGCTGCATCCAGAGAGAACGGATCCTCACCCGCAATCCGCACACTCCCGCTCGTCGGCTCGTCCAGCAGCCCGATGATGTACAGCAGCGTGCTCTTGCCCGACCCGGAGGGACCAACCACCGCCACCGACTCACCCGGCTGCATCGTCAGATCCACGCCCGAGAGAATCGGGAGCGTCCCCTCGACCGTCGGGAACTCGCGGGTGAGCCCGGTGACCACCAGACCTTCGGATGCATCAGTCACGGTTCACGGCCTGGGTCAGAACATCGGACATGGAAACCATCTTGCCACCTGCCCGGCCAACCCGGACATTTCCCCGGCAAGGCCCCATCTTATTGCCGTGGCCTGCTCCCTCAAGCACGCTGACCACTCCCTCTCGGCTGATGATCTCGCCAGACCGCCGGGGACAAACGCCTGTCACTGCTCGCTGACCTGCGCGAACCGCCAGGTGGCTTGCGGAACCGTCCCGCCAATGTCTGGACCGCGGCGCATCTCGCACGAAGATGAAGTCTCCGCAAGTCGCAGACGAAACTGGACGCACCGAACTCTTTCGGGATTTTGCCGTATGCCCGCCGTGCGCTACAGCTTCGCCATCGCCGCGACTGTTGCGCTTTTCGGATGCGACGGTCCTCAGTCGGCTTTTGTCTCCGCCGGTCGCGGTGCCGACGACATTCTCACGCTGACATACTGGATGGCCGGCGGCGCGGTCGTGATCTGGTGTTCGGTGATCGGGCTCACCCTCTATGCCATCCGGATTGCTCCGCAGCCGCACGACGATCGGCGAGTACGACTGTGGGTCATTGGCGGCGGCGTCATCATCCCCACCCTGGTGCTGACGATCCTGTTGATCTTCGGCCTGTCGATGCTCCCCGGGCTGCTCAGACCGGCACCCGCTGAGGCACTCACAATTGACGTGTCCGGAGAACAGTGGTGGTGGCGGGTCCGCTATGTCGTCTCCGAAACCGAAACAGTTGAACTCGCCAACGAGATTCGGCTCCCTGTCGATGAGCCGGTCCAGTTTCGTCTCGACAGCGTCGATGTCATTCACGCCTTCTGGATTCCGTCGCTGGGGGGCAAGGTCGACATGATCCCCGGGCGCAGGACACAACTCGCCCTGGAACCGACCCGGACAGGTACCTATCGCGGTGTCTGTGCCGAGTACTGCGGCGCCTCCCATGCCCTGATGGCCTTCGACGTCGTCGTGACCTCGCGCGAAGAGTTCGACCGCTGGCTCGAACAGCAGCGCTCTCCGGCGGTCGAGCCGACCGATCCGCTGGCGGCTCGGGGACGTGATGTCTTTGTCTCCCGGGGGTGCGGCGCCTGTCACACCATCCGCGGAACCACCGCCGATGGGGTCATCGGTCCGGATCTCACCCATGTCGGCAGCCGAACCAGCATCGGCGCAAGCCTTTCGGAGAACGACGCGGAAGGATTCCGCACCTGGATTGCACACACCCGCTCCGTCAAACCGGAAGTCAGGATGCCGCAGTTCGACACCCTCACCGACGATGAACTGGAAGCATTGGCGGCCTATCTGAAGGGGCTTCTGTGAAGACCACTCCAGGAGATCCGGGGCCATTGACCGAAGCGCCTCCGCAGGAGGTGCAGCAGACGCAGGCCGAGCGCCTCAGAAAGGTCTGGAGTGCTCCGCCGGGCTGGCGCTACTGGTCCGCGGTCAACAACACCGAAGTCGGGCTGTGGTACACGGCGACATCGGGGCTCTTCTTCCTGTTCGGAGGTGTCCTGGCCCTGCTGATGCGAATCCAGTTGGCCGTCCCCGAAAACGACTTCCTCACGGCCGACCAGTACAACCAGTTCTTCACCATGCACGGCTCGGTGATGATGTTCCTGTTTGCCGTGCCGATCTTCGAAGCGTTTTCGATCCTCGTTCTGCCTCAGATGCTCGGCGCGCGGGACCTCCCCTTCCCGCGCCTGTCCGCCTATGGCTTCTACTGCTTCCTGATTGGCGGCGTCTTTGTCTGCGGCTCGATCTTCTTCGGTGCCGCACCCAAGGGGGGATGGTTTATGTATCCCCCGCTGACGACTACTTACCAGCCCGGCATCGGTGCCGACATCTGGCTGCTGGGATTGTCGTTTATCGAGATCGCCTCGATCGCCGCCGCCGTCGAGCTGCTTGTCGGAGCACTGCGATGTCGCCCGCCCGGCATGCGGATCAACCTCATCCCGTTGTACGCCTGGTACATCGTGGTCGTCGCCTGCATGATCCTCTTCGCGTTCCCTCCCCTCATTGCCGGAGACATCCTTCTGGAGATGGAACGCGCCTTCGACTGGCCGTTCTTCGATCCCGCTCGCGGCGGAGATCCCCTCCTGTGGCAACACCTGTTCTGGATCTTCGGACATCCGGAGGTCTACATTGTCTTCCTGCCATCGATTGCGCTCGTGGCCATGATCGTGCCGACCTTCGCCCGCACGCCGCTCGTCGGCTACAGCTGGGTCGTGCTCGCCGCCGTCGGAACAGGGTTCCTCAGCTTCGGGCTGTGGGTCCACCACATGTTCACGACCGGACTCCCGGGCGTCTCCGTGGGGCTCTTCTCCGCCGCATCGCAGGCCGTGGCGATCCCGACTGGCGTGCAGCTGTTCTGCTTCATCGCCACGCTCCTTTCCGGACGAGTGCGGAACTCCGTCCCCCTGATGTACGTCTTCGCCGGCCTCGCCGTCTTTATCATCGGCGGCCTTACCGGTGTCATGGTCGCTGTCGCCCCGTTCGACTTCCAGGCCCACGACACCTACTTCATCGTCGGGCATCTGCACTACGTGCTCGTTGGCGGCACGATCTTTCCCATCGTCGCCGCGATGTACTACTACTTTCCGCTCGTGGGGGGAAAGCACCTCTCGCCACGCCTGGGACGCATCGCCTTCTGGTTGATGCTTACCGGGTTCAACGTCACCTTCCTGCCCATGCACTGGACCGGCCTGCGAGGGATGCCGCGGCGGGTCTTCACCTATCCCGAAGGGCTCGGATTCGATGGACTGAACATGATTCAGACCATCGGGGCCTTTGTGCTTGCCAGCGGCTTCCTCATCATCGTCTGGGACGTCCTGCGACCGAAGAAGAAGCAGCCCTATGCCGAGCGCAATCCCTGGAATGCCGGCACGCTGGAGTGGCTGGGAGAAATGCCGGCCGAGTCGTGGGGAGTCCGCAGCATCCCCGAGATCGACAGCCGCTATCCCCTGTGGGAGCAACCGAACTTCGTTCGCGATGTCGACCAGGGCAGGTTCTATCTCCCCAATGCGGAGGAGGGATTGCGCGAGACGCTGGTCACCTCCATCATCGATGCGCGCCCCGAGCAGTGCCTGCGGGTCGCCGGAC
>CAZUXX010000197.1:0-3121 GCA_964624215.1 uncultured Planctomycetaceae bacterium | reverse complement strand
CCCAGCTGGCTCCCCATGATCTCCGCCGTCGCCACCGGCGCCATGTTTATCACCGCAACGTTTCACTGGTGGTGGGCAGCGGGAATCAGTGGCCTCCTGATGATTGGACTCATCCTGCGCTGGCTGTGGACCGGAACGGCACCCATCCCGGAAAAGGACTTCAAGAACGTCGGCCTCGGCGTCACCCTGCCGATCTACCGCAGTGGATCCGCCTCCGTCGGCTGGTGGGCCATGTTCATCACCATGCTTGGCGACATCACTGCTTTCATCGCACTGGTCTTTGGCTACTTCTTCTACTGGACGATCCACACAGACTTCCCCCCCACGCCTTCCCCCGGACCGGGGGCCTTCTGGCCACTCACCGGCGGCGTGCTCCTGCTGGCCGCGTGGGGACTGACCTTCCTCTCACACGTCGCCAACCGTCGTGATCGAAGCGGCCTGTTCACCCTGCTGATCACGCTGGCGATCCTGTTGGCCACCGCAGGCGGCGCTGCCCTCGTGATGGGACCGCTTCGCTCGCAGATGGATCCCACGGCACACGTGTATCAGGCGATCGTGTGGGTGCTCGTCGGCTGGACAGCACTGCACGTCGCGGTCGGCGCAATCATGCAGGGATATTGCCTGGCCCGGCGTTTTGCCGGACGGATGACGAGCCGCTACGACGCCGATATCTGCAACGTCCTGCTGTACTGGCATTTCCTGGCGCTGACGGTGGTGATCACGGTCGGTGTCGTCGCCGGCTTCCCGCTGGTTTCCTAGTTTGGAGTCGAACCCGTGTCGCATGACGAGCATCCCGCCGAAGAGCGCGAGAGCCTGTGGATGCTCACGGTCTCTCCGGTCATCTGGGCAACTCACTTTATGGCGAGCTACCTGACCGCGGCCGTGTGGTGCGCCAAGTACGCCGGGCCCTCGGGAACTCTGGGACCGGCCCGAACGGCCATCATCATTTACACCGTCGCGGCGATCGCCGGGATTGGCGTTGTCGCGTGGATCGCCGCACGCCGCGCCGACATCTCCGGAGACCTCTCTCCACACGACGCCGATACAGCACACAGTCGACACCGCTTTCTCGGACTGGCCACACTTCTGCTCTCCGGCCTGAGTGCCGTCGCCACCCTGTTCGCTGCGGCCGTCATCATCTTCGTCAGGACCTGTGACTGATGCGCTGGGGCCTGTTCTTGATCGGGTTGCTTGCTCTGGCCCTTGCCTGGCTGGGGCCCCTGCCCGCCCTCGCGCAGCAGGCGTTCTTCGGGCACATGCTGATGCATATGCTGGTCGTGGCCATCGCCGCTCCGCTTTTGTCACTGGCAGTTGCCGGGGGGAAGTACGACCCGGTCGACAGCCTCCCCTGGTTCTACGCTCCGATCCCCGCCTCCGTCGGGGAACTGATCATCGTCTGGGCGTGGCATGCTCCGGCCCTGCATCATCTGGCCCGCTTCGACCGTCTGGCACTGTTCACCGAGCAAAGTTCCTTCCTCCTCGCAGGCCTGTGGATCTGGCTCTCAGCATTCGGCGGCCGCCGGGACCTACCGCCGGAAGAGTCTCACGCGATCACGGATGAGAATCCTCCGGGCGGACGTTATGCAGCCGGAATCATTGGTCTCCTGCTGACATCCATGCACATGACCCTGCTCGGGGCTCTGCTCGCTCTCGCCACCAGACCCGTCTACGACCATCACACCGGGTTCGGCTCACTGTCGGCACTTCAGGACCAGAATCTCGGCGGTGCCATCATGATCCTGATCGGCGGCATCGCCTACCTCGCCGGCGGACTCGGACTCACAGTCCGCCTGCTGCAACGACGACTGACACACCAGACGGTGGTGACATGAGGCCGCTACATCTCAAACAGCGACTGCTGACGATTCTCGTATTCCTGCTTCTGTGCGGTGCGGGTGGCCTCGCAGTCATGCTCGCGGGCCTCGTCCCGATCAAAGCCAGTTCGGGACACTGGGCGATCACCCGCTGGATCCTCGACTTCTCCAAACAGCGGTCCGTCTCGACGCACAGCCTCGGCATCGAGGTGCCCGACCTGGATGACCCCGCCCTCCTCCTCAAGGGAGCCAATCATTACGAAATCGGCTGTGTCCAGTGTCATGGCAGTCCCGCCAGGCCAGCCTCTCCGATTGCGAAGGCAATGACGGCGACGCCTCCACCACTCCCTCCCCGGATGGATCCCGAAGAGATCTTCTACATCATCAAACACGGCATCAAATTCACCGGGATGCCCGGCTGGACCGCCCAACAGCGAGATGATGAAGTCTGGGCATTGGTGGCCCTCCTCGAAAAACTCCCCGCACTCGAACGCAAGGAATACCTCAAACTCGTCTCCGATCCCGAGCAGCCACTCGCCACGTCCACCCCCGCTGATGACAACCCGCCGGCGATCCCGATCCCTGCCTCGGTCATCGAGACCTGCAGCCGCTGCCACGGACACCGGGGGCTGGGCCGCGGAACGGGAGCGTTCCCCGTTCTGGCAGGTCAGCGGCGCGAATACCTGCTCTCGTCACTGAAAGCCTTCGCCTCAGGAGATCGTCACAGCGGGATCATGCAGCCGGTCGCCGCCGTCCTCGACCAGGAGACTCTCGAAGCGCTCGCCGAACATTATGCCCGGTTGCCGGGCGATGGTCCCCGACCCGATCCGCCATGGGAGGCATCGGTCAACAGGCTCCTCACGAACGACGAACGTCAGACCGCAATCGAGCGCGGGCAGGCGATCGCTCGTGACGGTCTCCCCGCCAGAGATGTCCCCTCGTGCGTTGACTGTCACGGCCCTGCCGATGCAGAGACATCCGGCACTTACCCCCGTCTGGCAGGGCAGTATGCGGATTATCTCATCCTGCAGTTGCACTTGTTCCGTTCGCGGTCCCGTGGGGGAACCTCCTCGGCCTCGCTCATGCATGTCGTCGCCGACGGACTGACGGACGAGCACATCCGGGATGTCGCCACCTACTACGCGTCCCTCACCGGTGACCAGAGCGGCGAGACTCCGGCACGAAATCCGTGACAAGGTCAGTCTTCGGTGACGGTGCTTCCCAGGTAGGCCTCGATCACGGCGGGGTCGTTCTGGACATGGTCCGGCGGGCCTTCTGAAATCCCCTGCCCGTGGTCAAGCACGGTG
>CAZUXX010000196.1:0-6836 GCA_964624215.1 uncultured Planctomycetaceae bacterium | reverse complement strand
CAGCCGGTTCTCGAATTCCTGAAGTCCCAGAACGCAACGTTCACCAACGTCCTCTGCACGACCGATTCCGAAACCGTCTTCAACACCCTCAAACTCGGATCGATCCCCGCAGTGTATGTCTACGATCAGACAGGCAAGCTGGCGCACCGCTTCGCCGATCCCGAAGACGGCGTCGAACACACCTACGCGCACGACATCCGGCCGTTCGTCGATTCGCTGCTCGCCAGCAACTGAAGAACGCATCCAGCCACCCCACGACCCCGCTGGCGACGGGCCCCGACATCACGTGTAAGTTCCCCGCTGCGCCGCAGGCTCTCCACCGGTGAGGCCTCCGGCAGCAGACCTCCTGATGACGTTTCGACCGTGCCGAACGCGGCCGGGTAGCGTAGATATGACAGACAGTCGGTTACAGTGGTGGAGCAGTCCCCGGCAGTGGATCCGTGCGATCCTCATGCTCGACGATACTCCGCATTCCATCGCCCTCGGTGCCGCAATCGGGATGTTCATCGCCCTGATGCCCGTCGTCGGCATTCAGATGTTGATCGTCGGAATCGTCGCCCTGCTGACGCGGCGGCTGTTCTACTTCAACCGCATCGCCGCGCTGATCATGGTCTATGTCACCAACCCGCTGACCATCGTACCCATTTACTGGTTTTGCTACCGGGTCGGCGCCATCTGGTTTCCCGTCGATGTGACACGCGACGACTTCGCAAAACTCCTCGAGTACGAAGGCTTCTCCCAGTGGTGGGACACCATCGCCAACCTCTTTATCGAGATCGGAGTTCCCCTCCTCGTCGGAACAACCATCGTCGGAATCGTCTGTGGCATCGCCACCTACCCCACCATCCGCTGGCTGATCAAAAAGGTCGTCCACGAGAAGCACGGCACCAGCCCCGCCCCGGCCACAACCACCGAGACATCACAGGCTCCCGCGCTCGCCACGACGCAGGCCGCCACTCCCGACCACGTCGACAAAGCCCCCGCCTCGGCGACCGACACGCCCCGGATCACCCCGGTCGCAGTCTCCTCCACCCCGTCGGACCAGCACATCGAACGCCCCGCCTGCTAAAAGCGAACCGTCGTCCACATTGCTGATCTGGCGGCGTGCCAAAGCAGTCCTTCTCGTGCGCAGAGCACTGACGCACTGATCCTGCACGCGATCAAAGGCGCCATCTCGGTTCACACCACACTCGCACCGGCCCGCGACCCTCGTGCCCGTCCCTGGCGCGGGCCGCTCTTGCCGCACGACCATCACCGGCCTTTCAAGACCACTGGCTGCGTCCACGCTCGCTCAAACTCGCCAGGCTCTGACGGATTCGGGTGCTTCTCCGACGAAATCACCCGGGCCCGCACATACAGCTCATCCCCGTTGAACCGGTACGTCGCTTTCAACCCTTCCGATCGCTGCAGCAACTCCCCCACCGACTCGCTGTACTGACGCGTAACGTCCAGTTCCTTGCCGTCCTTGTCGACAACGGGTCGACTGCTGTCATCGAACCCCCGCCGGGTGCCAACAAACTCGATCGTGTACGTCGCCCCCTCCCGCGGCATCACCTCGACGGTCAGATCCTTCTCCGTCGCCTGGATCCGCTTCAGCTCTACGCCACTCGATGCGTAGAAGCGGCCATGCTCCATCGCCGAAATCAGGGCCTCAGGAGTCAGCGCTTCCGACAGCACATAGACCCAGCCCCGCCCCGGATTGCTCTTGCGACTCGGTAGATCGTGGTAGTTGTGTCCGTCATCGACCGCCAGCCCGAACATCACCGGCAGGTCCAGCTTCGCCAGCCGCAGCGTCAGCACGATGTCCCACATCCGCTCTGTGCCAACGTGCGTTGCGTCACCAGAGTTATGCACACTCGGGTGCCCGTTGTACACCTCGAAGAACTGCTCCCCGATGATCGCCGCCAGATCCTCGGCCTTCACCGCATAACCAAAGTTCGGATGGTTCAGATGAACCAGCATCGCGCGGCCGGTCTCCTCCCGTTGCGCCAGCACCGCATCCACGTTGTTCTGAATCACCTCGCGCACACTGTTGCCACCCCGCGGCGTGATCAGCGTTTCAATGTTGCTCGCGTTCAGATGGATCGGATGCGAATGAAACCGGTCGCTGATCTCCTCTCCCTGGATCAGCAGATACTCCCCCTCCCGGTTGAACCGCTTCGCAACCTCGTCGAACGTCCGCAACCGGACTTCCAGCCCTTCCCCCTCACCCCGCTCCTCGATCCAGTCCGCAAAATTCTCCCGCAGCTTCTCGTACGCCCTGCGTCCCCCCCTGGTCTTGTCGACCACCACCCACCGCTCCTGATCGGGCAGCACATTGTGATCGGTGAACACAAGAAATTGATAACCGTGCTCCCGGTACCACAGCGCGATCGATTCAAGGTAGTCGTCCCCGTCGCTCCAGTGCGAATGCGTGTGCAGATTTCCCCGGTACCACCGCTGGGTCTCCGTCTCCGTCAGATGAAACTGTGACGGAGGCTCGTGCGCACTCAACCGCATCGCACACGACATCAGAACCAGAACGATCGCCAGTTGGACAGTTCGGATCACGGCACCCCTCTCGGATTTCAGGGACAGGTTACATCTTGCTGTAGTACACGGACGAACGAACGCGCCCAGCTGCCGGACCAGACTCCTCACCCCCGCGCCTGCTCCAGCAACCGGATCCACGCACCAACGTAATGACCATTGTCATGGAACGTGCGGCCACTCACCAGATTGCCGTCAGTCACGCACGGCTCATCAACGAAAATCCCCCCGCAGACTTCAAGATCGAACCGGCACTTTGGCACCGTCGCCATCCTCCGACCGCGCACACAGTCCGCATACGCCGGAATCTCCACCCCATGGCACACGCTGGCAATCGGCTTGTTCGTCTCGAAAAAGTGCCGCGTGATCCGCACCAGGTCTTCGTCGTAACGGATGTACTCCGGAGCCCGCCCCCCCGAAAACAGGATGCCCGCATACTCCTCCGGACGCACATCAGCAAAGGCGATGTCCGCATCCAGAGTATACCCCTCCCACTCCTTCGTAATGGTCCAGCCAGGTTTCACCTCGTGCAGGACCATCTGGTACTTTCGCTTCTCCGGAGCCGCAACCACGGGACGAAACCCCGCCTCCTGCAACCGGTAGTACGGATACATCGTGTCCAGAGTTTCGGTGGCATCACCGATGATGATGAGGACGTCAGACATCGTGGAGCAACCAGCGTCGAGTAGTGAAGACAAGCGTCAGGCCGCGATCGACCCGTCACGTTCCGGCCCGGACACGCTCTACGTTGTAGCCGCTCACCGCTTGAAGTGCATCGAACGGCGCCATCACCCGCCGGAGGCCACTGGCAACTGGTACCCCCAACCAGAACCGCGTTGGCGGCAGGCACACAGAATCTCGATCAGAACCCCCGCAGCCGCGACCGTCGACCACATGACAGTCAACTGAGTGCCCTGCCGGCGACAGGTCGCGCGGCCGACCGGGAGCGACTCATGCACGATCCCGAACTGATCTCCGCGATTCAGCACCGCGGCTACCACTGTCAGTACGAGCAACCACATTCGCGATACGTCTGTGCAGAGAAGCGTGTCGATGGAGCGCTCACGGGCATCAGCTTCAGTGTGTGGTGCTTGGCATCCAGGTGGCTGATCGGGCTCTGGAGCGGTGTGGATTACCTTGTTCCCAGTGACAGGAGCGTGACTGAAATTGCGTTAGACATACTGTCCGGAACCTGCTTGCCCAGTGGACAGGTCCCAACTCTGCTCCCCGGGGAACTGCTGAGCAAACACGGGATCACGGCGTGCAGTGTTGTGCACGCCTGTTCCTGGAACGAGAGCGTGCATATCGAGGAGGCCGAGGCACTCGCACTGCCCTTGCCATTCGATCAGGCGGAGCTCGTGACAAAAGTGTCACCCTGGGCAGATGAGTGCAAGGAGCACAACTCCGTTGTGCGATTTGTATTCGGCTCGGCAGCCGCTGAATGCGAGTTTCAAAACGACGGCAGTGTTCAGGGACCACTTCAACCGATCATCCTCGAAGGCTATTACAGCAATTCAGGCGACCAGGCCAGGCTGCTGCGCATGCTTGGAGAAGCGCTTGAAGTTTGCATCTACGATGTCGCCGGGAGTCGAATTCCTCTCGACTGACTGTCCAGCGACCCGCCAGGAGGACCGCGCCGCACCGAAACGTCCCCACGCCAAAGGCGACACGGCAATCGCGGCCATCGCTCCGGTTCTTTTCCCCCTCCCCCGCACGCCCCGATTCCGTAGCACCCCGACACGCCAGACATCACAATCCGGGGCATGTACTTCGCCAATCCCTGGGGCCTGCTCGGCCTGCTGGCCCTGCCGGCCATCGTCGCCATTCACCTCTTCCGCAGGCGGTTCCCTCCGCTCTACGTAGCCGGAGCACACCTCTGGGGAGCAGAAACCCGTGTCGCCGATGCCGGTCGCACCCGGGATCGCCTGCCCGTCACGCCATCGCTGCTGCTCGAACTGCTCGCAGCACTCCTGCTGACCCTCGCACTCAGCGACCCGCGACTCAACGAAACCGAGGCCGTGATTCACCTCGTCGCCGTCCTCGACGACTCGGCATCGATGCAGGCGATCCCCGGCGACCCCCGCGCCGACGACGTGACAACCGCCCGCCCCGCACCCGGAGCCAGCTTCCGCGACCAGGCAATTGACGTCCTGAAGAATCGTATGGCCCGCGCCGGACGCGACGCGCGGCTCACCCTCATCCGCAGCGGACAGCACCCGACGTTGCTCGGAGAACGCGGAATGACCTGGCCCGAAGCCGAGCAGGCCCTCGCCGACTGGAACCCCAGCGCCGCCTCGCACGACGTTCACCCGACGTGGGACGAAGCCGTCCAGCTCGTCGGTCGCGACGGCCGGTTCCTCTTCCTGACAGATACCATGCCCGGTGACGCCCTGCTTCCCGCCGGCATCGAAGTGGTGGCCTTGGGACGAGCGCTGGGCAACGTCGGCTTCTCTGCCTCCCGCTGGACGCTCGAACCACAAGGCAAGCAGCGGCTCTTCCTCCGCGTGGCGAACCTCGGAGAGGCCGACCAGCAGGTGAAACTCGTGGCCACCTCCGCCGGACGCAGCGTCCTTGAGCAATCCCTCACCGTTCCCGCACGCTCCGAACTTCCCTTCGAACAGGAACTCCCAGCCGGGCTCGGCGAACTCGACGTCACCCTCACCAGCGAGAACGATCCGCTGGCAGCCGACAACCGCCTGCAGCTGATCGAGCCTCAGCCACGCACCGTCCGCATCGCCGTGACACTTTCACCACAGTCCCGTGCATTCCGGCTGACTGAGCGTGTCCTCGCGGCCCTGCCCGACCTTCAGTTGACCGACCCGGACGCCGCCGACCTTGTCATCGGCGACGCCGCCGCAATCCCCACCACGTCGCCCACCCGGGACGCCGCATGGTGGCTCGGAATCGGTCCCGTCAATCACTCCGACGCGTTCCGCAAGCAGGCCGTCAACTTCGCCGGACCGTGGCTCATCGAACGGCAACATCCCCTCATGGAGGGGGTCACACTCGGCGGGGTCGTCTGGGGCGGAGTCCAGCCCCACGAGCTTGACCTCGCTCCACTCATCAGCGTCGACACCACCCCCCTCTTCGGGCAGGCCCAGGGGATCAACACCACCGCGTGGCTGATGAACATCGATCTCGACCAGTCCAATCTCGGCAACAGCCCCGACTGGCCCATCCTTCTCTCCAACCTCGTCGAACTCCGACGCGACGCTCTCCCCGGACTCCGCCGCTGGAACTACCGACTTGAAGAAACCGTGCAGTTGCGGCTGCCACCCCGCAGCGAAGACGAACAGGGCGAACTCCTGCTCGTCCCTCCGGCCGGCCGGCCCCGACAGCTCGTCCGCGACCGCAGCGGAATCGTCGAAATCCCCCCTCTCAATCAGCCGGGGGTCTATCGCATCACCGAAGGCCAGACAGAATTCGGCAAGTTTGCCGTCAACTTCTTCGACCGCGACGAATCGAATCTGCTCTCACTCAGCAGTGGAACAATCGTCCCCGAAGAACACTACGAACCCGCGAAGATCAGCCTCGACAACCCCTTCTCCTGGCTGATCGTCCTGGCAATCCTCCTGATCCTCACCTCAATTCTGCTCGACTGGAGAGTGCTCGCTCAGCGCCGCTCGATCCGGGTCACGTCTGCCTGAACAGCACCCCCCGCGCACGGCAATCACTTGCCGTCCTTCTTCAGAACCTCGACGCGGGATCCGGTCGGAATCTGCGGCCACAGACGACCCGACTGCTCGATCTCCACCTGCACAAACGGGTCAGCCCCCGGTCGTGACGGATCGCGCGGCAACGCCTGTGGTGCAACATGCACGACGCGGCCGGTCCGCTGCTCTCCTCCCGGGAAGATCAAAGCAACCTCCGTCCCCACAGCAAATTCCGTGATCCGCTGCGAAGGCACCTCTGAAACCAGGTACCGCTGCTCGTCATCAAGAAGTTCCACAATCGGGTCGCCGGCACGAAGCTCATCCCCAGGCCGAATGCGGAACATCCCCACCTGCCCGACTGCCGGTGAGGTCAGCCTGAGACTCGATTGCTGCATCGACAGCTGATCCAGTTGACGCCTGGCCTGGGCCAACCGTGCTTCCGCCAGCTCCACGCCACACATTTCACGAATCTGCTCCGGAAGCTGCTGCCGGTACGACTGCAGAGACTCGATCCGTTCCTGACACGTTCGCACCTGCGCCGCCGCAATCTCGGCCTCGAACGACGCCGCTTCCATCTGCAGCACCGTCGCCATCCGCTGATTGTTGGGCCACTTCTGCTAGATGATGAGATCCTTCAGCATCAGATCCCCGTTA
>CAZUXX010000195.1:0-6852 GCA_964624215.1 uncultured Planctomycetaceae bacterium | reverse complement strand
CACTTCTCTGCTCCCCTTCCCGGGCTGCTCCACCCGATATCCTGCTGATCGTCGCGGACGACCTCGGCTACGGCGACATCGGGTGTTACGGAGCCCCGGACGTCCGAACTCCGGTGCTCGACAGGCTTGCCCGCGAAGGCTGTCGTCTGACATCGTTCTATTCCAACGGCCCCGAATGCACGCCCACCCGGACGGCGCTGATGACAGGCCGCTATCAGCAACGCGTCGGAGGGCTCGAGTGCGCCATCGGGACGCACAATGTCGGTCGCTACGACGATGCCATTCGTCTCGCCGCAGAGAACCGGTTGGGACTGCCGGCTGATCAGAACGAACTCCTCAGGGGACTTCGCTCCGCAGGCTATTCGTGCGGGATGTTCGGCAAGTGGCACCTGGGCTACGAGCCACACTTCTATCCCCACGTCCACGGGTTTGACGTCAGCTTCGGAGTGCTCGGCGGAAATGCCGATTACTTCCGCCACACCGAGGATGACGGCTGGCCCGTGTTGTTCGAAAACGAACACCTCGTGAAACGCACCGGATACCTCACCCGGTTATTCACCGACGCCGCCATTGAGTGGATCGAAGCCAGCCGCGATCAATCCCGGCCGCTGTTCGTCTATATGCCGTATACCTGCCCGCACACACCGATCCAGCCCCCCGGTTCCGATACAGGCGAACTCATCCCGCGAGAGAAGTGGAACTCCGGCTCCCGCAAAGACCTCGCTGCCATGATCGAGTTCATGGATGCCGAGATCGGCCGACTGCTCGAATCACTTGCCACCGCCCGCCAGGGACGTGACCGACTCGTCATCTTCATGAGCGATAATGGAGGCACGCAGATCGGACGCAACTCGCCGTACTCCGGCCGCAAGGGAACGACGTTCGAGGGAGGCATTCGCGTCCCCTGCATCGTCCACTGGCCCGGTCACGTCCCGAGTGGTCGTGTCGACAGCAATCCCGCGATGACGATGGACATCACACGCTCGCTTCTCCGCATTGCGGGCTCAGAGGTGCCCGCCGGCCAGCCCTTCGACGGAGTCGATGTCATTGCCCGTCTGGAGCGGGATCAACCCGCTTCCCAAAGGCCACTCTTCTGGCGTGGCCGTCGCGGGATGCGCACGTGGAAGGCAGTCCGGAGGGGTGACTGGAAGCTGATTGTCCGTGTCGACAACGATGAGTCGCAAGAATTCCTCTTCAACCTCGCCAGCGATCCACGGGAGACGACCGACCTCTCCGAGTCCCGATCGGATCAGGCTGAGCAGCTGAGGCAACTGCTTGCGAACTGGGAACGCGACGTGGCCCCGCAGCGCTAGTTCCGCGTCATCTGCCTCGTCGTGAATGCCCGAAGCCAACCCCACCTGCCTGGGCAGGGATGACACCGCCTGCGACGCCGCTCACCCGTCTTGCGTTGAACGCTTGCGGAAGCGCGCAGCAAGCGCACATCGCTCACGAATGCGAAACGACCGCTGAACCCGGCCCCGGGAACAGCGGTCGTCTATTGAATCTGCTCAACGGCCGGACAGTGAAATGTCCCCCCTGCGCCGGCTCCCTCCGGCGGCAGCTGCTGGAATTGAGGACCTCCTGCACCACGGACGTCCCGTCCGCAGCCGCCTCGACGCGATGCGTCGGCGATGAGCCATCGCGATGGCAACGTTCCGTCGGAACCGCTGCCGCTAACGAAATACGTCTGGCGTCCGTCGTGCCTCGAGAAACACCAACCTGCACGACGCAGGGCAGCGTCTCTCAGCACGCCACACGATCCTCAAGAGGATCTAGAAGCCATACACGGGACGCTTCTGACACCACGGGCAGTCCGCCGGTGCCTGAATGCGGGCAGCCAGGTCGGCAGCCTTCGCACCGTTCTGGTATTTCGAGAGCACCTTCGCCAGCTCGGCACGCGTGATGGCGCTGCTCTTCTGGAACACCTGCTTGTCCTGCTTTTCGTCGATCACGGCGACGTACGGCAGTTCCTTATTGCCGAACACTTCATGGACCTTCTTGCCATGGTCCGAGCCGCAGTCGACGACAGCAACGACGTACTTCTCCAGCAACGGAGCAATCTGCTTGTCCGACTTCAGTTCCTCGAGATCAATCGGCTTTCCTTTGCCTTCCTCCTGATTGGCCGGGTTCAGAATCACCAGCATCGGCTTGTGAACATCACCGGCGACACGGTAGGCCTCGGTGTAGCTGTCGAACTGCTGACGCTCGACCGTGGTCTGAGGCGCGGTCAGGCCAGCAGTCATCAGAAGCAGCACACTCCAGTTCATCGCAATCCTTTCACAGTTTCATCCAGGGTAACGAGAAGGCAGCCGCCGTGGACGAAGCGAATCGACTGCCTGGTGCTCTCTCAGAGGGCCCTATGGAGCGGTTCCATCCAACGTAAGAATCCTTGGCAAGACGACAGCGTCCGCGTTCAGCTTTAGGGACCTGGAGTCTTGGAAGATGGTCTCAGCGAATCAGAACGACGCATGCGAGCAACCGTCGAACTCGGCAACCTGCCGCTGTCGATGTCCCCCGACGGTCTGATCCTCACTATCGACCGAATGGCAATACGGCACTGGCCATCCACATCGCAATCACCCGCAGGTGACCGTCGATCCCGCTCAGGGGATCTGTTCCCGGCCGACCCTCCACAGAAGATCGATTCTCCATTCAGGAACCGGTTTCGAAGGACCACACTCAGCGTGGTCAGTCCGGAGGACAATCGCATTGTCGCAGCTATTCTCCTCCATGAGTCGGCGGGCAACCCCCAGCATAGCGCCTCGCCGTACTTCCATTGACTCACCGCCAAAGCGGCTCGTCAGGAATGCGACCATACTGACCGCTCGAAAATGAATGTCAAGGTTCAATCTGGAGAATCTCCGCCGACTTGACCGAACCTCGGATTTCTCGGGGAAATACCGCTTTTCAATCACCCCGACAGGTGTCAATAACCTTCCCCCCTACCCAGGCGACCAGACACGAGCGGCCACTTTCCTGGCACTTCAGCCCTGGAAATGCTCCGCATACAGGCGTTCGATGTCTTCGGTTGTCACCGTGATTTCGCGAATGAAACCCGTGTGCACTCGCTCGTAACTGATCTTCGAAGCCAGTTGCGGTTTGTCGTGAATGGCTTCTGCCAGCCACCGGCGATCTTCTTCACTCAGATCGCGCACGTCATCGGACCAGAGCGTCCGTGTTTCCACGACGAGTGAGTCCACACGAGGGTCGTATTTGTTGTAACTTGCCATGTCTGCAACGCGGGCGCTTGCGGTGATATAGCCTGTGAGCGGCAAGTGTGTCGCAGAGCGGGGAGACTGTCCAGTCACGCAAGGCTTTCGGCTCAGCTTGGTACAGGGGCGCAAGTGGCCTTCCACTTGTCGCCCGGCGCCGACCGCCCCACAGTCTCTCCTCCCCACGCCGCGCACGACTCGTTACAGTGCGCCCCGGCCGTTCCTTCAGGACTCGCACTTCGCCATGTCTCTCCGATACGTCATTCGCTACGGGAGCATGCGGCACGTAGCCGATTTCTCTGCCAAGGGGCAGACGATGTACCGCCGCGGGGAACAGGTGATCGTTCGCAGTCACCGGGGAACCGAATGGGGGGAAATCCTCTGCGAGGCAACCGACCGCACCCGTGAGTATCTCGGTTCCCGCGACACCGTGGGCCGCATCCTTCGCAAGGCAACGCCCGAAGACGAACGCTCCCGCGACGAAGTCTTCGCCCGCGAACGCGATGTCTTTCGCGGAGGCAGCGAACTCATCGCCGAACGTCGCATGCCCATGCAACTCGTCGATGTCGAACTGATCTTCGGCGGCGAGCGAGTCGTCTTCTACTACCTCTCCGAGAACCGCGTCGACTTCCGCGAACTCGTCAAGGATCTCGCGAAACTCTTCAAAACGCGGATCGAGATGCGCCAGATCGGCATCCGCGACGAGGCCCGGTTGCTCGCCGACTACGGAGATTGCGGAAAGCCCGTCTGCTGTAATACCCACCTGCAGCAGATGCCTCCCGTCTCCATGAAAATGGCGAAACTCCAGAAGGCGACTCTCGACCCGCAAAAGATCTCCGGCCGGTGCGGTCGGCTGAAGTGCTGCCTCAGATACGAGTACGACACCTACGAAGAATACCGCCGCGAACTGCCGAAGGTTGGCCGCATGGTGGTGACCCGCGAAGGCAAGGGCAAAGTGCTCGCCCAGGAAATCCTCGCCCGCAAGGTCCTCGTCAGCTACGAAGACAACCGCCGTGTCCTCGTCGACGAAAAGGACATTCTCACGGTTGTCAGTAACGGCCGCCCGGCAAAGCCGCCCGAAGAATCCTCTCACGAAGAGGAGTAATCCCGCCACGGAAGGCCACCCCGGCTGCAGTCCGCTGTGGCCTGGCGATGGTCTCGGTTCCCGGACCTGATTCCCCTCTGCCGCCATGCTGGCGAGTCGTGAGTCATCCGGTACACTCTACCGACCGGTTTCAGACATCGGTCCGTAGCCTTCCGCTTCAGTTGCGACACCCCATGACGGCTGTTCGAGGAATTCGTGGCGCAATCAGCGTCTCTGACAACAACCCCGACGAGGTTCTGTCTGCAACGCGGGAGCTGCTCAGAGAAATCATCCGTCTCAACGAACTGCATGACTTCGGCGACGTCGTTTCGGCAATCTTCACGACGACACCCGACCTGACCGCGGCGTTCCCCGCCGAGGCCGCAAGAGACCTGGGGATGAATCACGTCCCGCTTCTGTGTGCCTCCGAAATCGACGTGCCGCACGGGATGCCTCGATGCATCCGTGTGCTGCTCCACGTGAATACCACCCGCCAGCAGACCGAGATGGTGCATGTCTATCTCCGGGATGCCAAGCGGCTGCGGCCGGATGTCTCCAGTGCCCAGTAGACGTCGCACTGCCCCGGGAGGAACCCTCGCATGAAGCGGGAAACGCTCCTCTGGACTGCACTCCTTGTCATCGCCTGCATCTGGTTACTCGTCCGCGCCGGCAGCGGATCGATGGGGCTGGCCTACGAGTCTCAGTTGGGACGAGCCGGCGGCACCCCCACCGAGGCAATCGCCAACGGGGCCCGGTTCAGCCTCGCCAGATCAGTCGGCGTCTGGGTGGCGGCCCTGCTGAGCCTGTGCGTCTTCTCGTTTCTCTACCGCGACAACCCCTTCTACAAGTTTGCCGAATCGGTCGTCGTCGGTGTCTCCGCCGCCTACTGGATGGTCCTCGCATTCTGGACCGTGCTCGTCCCCAACCTGTTCGGCAAGATCGCCCCGGAATGGATTCACTCCTGGGCCATGCCCGGCCTCTCACCCGTGCGGGACGAATACTGGTATCTCAACATCGTCCCGCTGGTGCTGGGGATCATGCTCTTGTGGAGACTGTCTCCACGCGGCGCGTGGATTGCACGCTGGCCGCTCGCGTTCATTATCGGGACTACGGCCGGTCTCAGACTCGTCCATTTCCTCCAGGCCGACTTCCTCAGTCAGATCCAGTCGGCGATCCAGCCCGTCATCGTCGCCGACGACTCAGCCACCGTCAGCGAGAACTTCTGGGCGAGTGTCCGCAATTCCCTCGTCTTTCTCGGGACGCTCTCCGCACTCGTCTACTTCTTCTTCTCGATCGAGCACCGCGGGGTCGTCGGACGCATCTCCCGCGTCGGAATCTGGGTGCTGATGATCACCTTCGGAGCCGCCTTCGGCTACACGGTCATGGGCCGCATCGCGCTGCTTGCCATCCGTTTCGAGTTCCTCTTTGACGACTGGCTGTGGTTGATCGACCCGGGCCAGACGCGGCTGGGACTCTGAGGCCGCTGCACCTGAGACTTCGCGAGACGATCTCGCTCCAGGATCGATCTAGCGGAATTCTCCACCCCGCACGTCAACCGCAGCACCCGGCACCGCAGGCAGGGTTGGCCCCCCGCGACCGCCGGCACCCCCACCAGTCGCGTTCGAATCATCGGCGTTCATCAGCCGGTTCAGCCGTGCCTCCCACTCGGGCAGGGGATACGTACCCCCACTCGCCGCCTGCTCGCCTTCACCCGGTGCCAGCGGCAGAACGTCTTCCGGTTGCATCTCCGGCGCCGGCAGTGGAGATTCCATCGCTGGAGGCGACTGCTCCGGCGCCTCGTTCTCTTCACCCCGGGATTCCGCCGCAGGACTCAGATCAGTCGGATCAGCCCATCGCAGTGCGTACACCCTGGCTCCCAGGCTCGCCGGCTGCGGGCAGTAGCAGCCGCATTCGATGCCACCCGGACGATTGATCCGGGTCAGGTCCAGTTTGGAGCAGTACAGCGGATCCAGAGCAATCTCCGAATCCGCAATCGTATCGACGATGTCAGCCGCTCGTTCTGTGATGCCGCAACACTGGCAGCCGGAGAGAACAAGCCCCCACACCGCAGCACTGACGAAAACGCATCGGGGAAACACGGTGGCAAGTGCTCGGGACATCACTGGTCTCCTGCCGTAGCCGGATCGGGGAAACACCGTATAACGCGACTTTTCGGTATCTGCCCCGCAAAAAAATTTGCGTTTATCAAGAGGCGACGTAGCGTTCTGCAGCGGGTCCACTCAGGCGGACAGAGATGCTGGCTGAACGAGTTCAATTGCGGCTTTCGCGGGCAGAGATCTCCTGTCTGCGAGCGTTCCGCAAAATCCTCAAGTCTCGCCGACAGGCCGATCTGGCTTTCGGACGCGGTGTTGTCGAGCCGCTCCGGATTGACGACCGCCGGGAAGAGTCCCGCTACATCCTGCAGGTGCCGGTCTACATCTGGCCCGTCGAGCGCCGCGGTCTGACGATCGAATTCGACAAGTCGCGTGGTCCCTCCCTCGCAATCGCCGAGGATCTCTCGCTGCATGGGGTCGGGTTGTCGCATGATGCTCCGCT
>CAZUXX010000194.1:0-6879 GCA_964624215.1 uncultured Planctomycetaceae bacterium | reverse complement strand
CAGCGGCTCCGCGACTATCTGGGAGTCACGCGAATTGAGTGGCTCGAAAGTGGTATTGTCGGTGACGACCCAGATGGCCATATTGACGACATCACACGGTTCGTCGCCCCAGACACGATTGTCACCGCGATCGAAGACGAAAAGGGCGACCCAAACCATCTCCCTCTGGCCGAGAATCTGCGAAGACTGCAAGCGTTGAGGCAGAACTCCGGGGACGCTTTCCGAATCGTCACCCTCCCCATGCCCGACCCTGTGCACGTTCAGGAACAACGGATCCCGGCCAGCTATGCCAATTTTCTCATCGCCAACACCCGTGTCCTCGTTCCGGTCTTCGGGCAGAGGAAGGATCGGGAGGCACTCCAGATTCTCCAGGAACTCTTCCCGGACCGTCGCGTCGTGGGGATTGACTGTACGGATCTCGCCTGGGGACTCGGAGCCATTCACTGTGCGACGCAGCAGCAGCCGATCGGAACGCCCTGGGCTGGTCCCGAAGCGAACCCGGTCGACGATTCAGCTTCCCGGACCGCGTCCTGAGATGTCCACAGACGCAAGCCACACGGCAATGCCGATCGCCACATCGGCCAGTGAGGCACAACCACTTCGGCAGCGAGGATTGCACAACTGATGGCACGGCTGTTCCCGAAGTTTCGACCGCACCCGCTCTTGCGCGGCGGCCATCGGCAGACGATCGC
The DNA here is from genome assembly GCA_964624215.1 of uncultured Planctomycetaceae bacterium. Classification (GTDB taxonomy): domain Bacteria; phylum Planctomycetota; class Planctomycetia; order Planctomycetales; family Planctomycetaceae; genus CAZUXX01. The sequence continues at coordinate 6,187 of CAZUXX010000194.1, read as the reverse complement.
CGCTGCATGGTGGCCCAAACACGTGCCGGAGCTCGCTCCGGCGGAGCTCCGCTGGATCAACTTGCCCGACGGAGATCGTCTCGCGCTGCACGACAACTGCCCCCCCGGGTGGATGCCTGGGGACCCTGTGGTCGTTCTCGTCCACGGATTGGCCGGGTGTCACGCCAGCCACTACATGCGGAGGATCGCAGCCAAGTTGAATGCCCGGGGCGACCGCGTCTTCCGCCTCGACCTCCGCGGGTGCGGAGCCGGGCGCGGCCACGCACGGCTCCCCTATCACGCCGGTCGCTGGGAAGACATCCACGCGGCGGTTCAATGCGGAATGTCGATGTGCGAGGGCTCGCCCCTGTCGGTCGTCGGGTTCTCCCTCGGGGGCAACCTCGTCCTCAACTGGCTCGGCCGTGCAGGAGCGTCACTCCCGGCCACTCTGACTCGCGGAATGGCGGTCAATCCTCCGGTTGACCTGCTGACCACCAGCCGGCATCTCAACGCCGTCCTGGGAGGCGTCTACGATCGCCACTTCGCCCGCCTGCTGTTTCGCCAAATTCAGGCCAGCGGACAGTGGCATCCGACAAGTCCGCTGGCCCTGTCCGGTCGCGCTCCACGGGGATTGTTCGAATTTGACGAACTGTTCACGGCTCCGCTTTCCGGATTCGACGGGGCAGAACACTACTACTGCGTCGCCAGTGCCGCTCAGATCGTCCCCCAAATCACCGTCCCCACGCTCATCCTCTCGGCTGCCGACGATCCGATGATTCCCTGTTCCACCCTCCAGGCACTCCAGCGCACGGATGTCGTTTCGCTGCACATTGAGCCAAAAGGGGGACATCTCGGTTACCTCTCCTCCTCCGGAAGAGATCCCGACCGGTTCTGGCTCGACTGGCGGGTGCTCGAGTGGCTCAGCGTCCCGGCTACAGAGTCGGCCCGTACCTCAAAGGGGTTGGTCCGCGTCGCAGGGTGAGTCCCACCCGGGACCGATCGCAGCACGGGATGCCTCGGCCATCGCGTGCACGACGCGCAGCACGTGCGCGAATGGGAGATTTCACCTGTTCCCCGAGGCCGAGGCTCCATACCATCTCTGCACTCGCCCGATTCATTGCCGTTTACACAACTCCCGCAACGCGTTATATCTTCGCCGATTCTCACGCCCGTCGGGGCAACGAGGATGGTGTAGGCCGTACCTGCAAAAGCCGGTGCGGCCTCGATTCGAGCGTATTTCTCTCGGCCGTCGCACCCCCGGCAGGACCCTGTCCGGTAAAGCGGGCGGCTCTTGTCGCAAGTTAACCACCCCAGCGATCGGCGTTCGGACGATCGGAGACAGGAGGCAAACTGTGGATCTGGAACAGAAAGTCATCGAAATCGTCAGCGAGAAGTTGAGCTGTCCCAAGGACGAGATCACTCTCCAGAGCCACTTCATCGATGACCTCAAGGCCGACTCCCTCGACCTCGTCGAGATGGTCATGGCCTTCGAAGACGAGTTGGGTGTGACCATCCCCGACGAGGATCAGGAGAAGATCCAGACCGTCGGCGATGCAGTGAACTACATTCGCGATAAGGGGAATGCCTGAGTATGGCTCTTCGGCGTGTGGTCGTCACCGGGACGGGCGTTGTCACGGCGCTGGGCTGCGAGGTCGGCACGTTCTGGGAGAACGTCTGCGCCGCCAGGAGCGGGATCGGCCCGATCCGTCGCTTTGACTGCGAACAGTTCAAGGTCACCTTCGGCGGCGAAATCTCGCACTGGGATCCCGAAGCAAATCTCGGGATGCTCTCCCGCGATGTGCGACGACTGGATCGCTTCGTGCAATTCGCCATGGGGGCGGCTCAACAGGCTGTCGCCCAGTCGGGAATCGACTTTTCCCAGGGAGACAGCTTCCGCTACGGCGTCCTCGTCGGCAGCGGGATCGGAGGTCTCAGCGAGATCGAAGAGCAGCACAACACGCTCTTCGACCGCGGCCCGCGCCGCGTCTCGCCACTGATGATCCCCAAGCTGATGGTCAATGCCGCCAGCGGAAACATCTCCGTCTACTGGAAGCTGCGAGGGCCCAACAGCGCTGTCGCCACGGCATGTGCCTCCGCGACAAACGCCATCGGGGACGCCTTCCGCCTGATCCAGCACGGAATCGCCGATGTGATGATCACCGGCGGCAGCGAAGCGGCAATCACCCCCATGGGACTGTCCGGCTTCGCCCGCATGAACGCCCTCTCGGTGCGGAACGATCAGCCACAGGCGGCCAGCCGGCCCTTCGACAAGGGACGCGACGGCTTCGTGATCGCCGAGGGCGCCGGCCTCGTTGTGCTCGAAGAGTACGAACATGCCAAACGCCGCGGAGCAACGATCCTCGGCGAAGTCCTCGGGTACGGAATGTCGGCCGACGGCAGCCACATGACGGCTCCCGATCCGGAAGGTCAGGGAGCCGCCCGCGCGATGTCGGCCGCCATCGAGGATGCCCGCATCAGTCCTGACGATATTCAGTATATTAACGCACATGGCACGAGTACCCCGCTGGGGGACAAGGCCGAAACAGTCGCCATCAAGACCGTCTTCCAGGAGCACGCCCGCACGCTCGCTGTCTCCAGCTCCAAAAGCCAGTTGGGACACTTGCTCGGAGCCTCCGGCGGGGTCGAGTTCGTCATCTGCCTGATGGCACTTCGTGACCAGGTAGCACCACCGACGATCAACCTCGATGACCCGGATGAAGACTGCGATCTCGACTACGTGCCCCACCAGCCACGGGCCATGAAAATTCAACGGATCCTGACCAACAGCTTCGGCTTTGGGGGCCACAACGCGTGCCTGGTGATCGGGCAGGCTGACTGAGTCGCTCACGGCAGGGTCTTCGCCCGAACCTCGCGGATTGGCTGCCAACGGACAATAATCTCGAAGGTCGATCCGCAATCTGTTTTCATTCGCTCGAATTGAACGAGCCTGTCGATCATGAGTCAGCCTGACCAGCCCCAACGCCGTGTCGTCATTACCGGCATCGGGACCGTCGCCCCGGAAGGGATCGGACGCGAAGCGTTTCATCAGAGCCTGCGGAGTGGAAAAAGCGGCGTCGGCCGCACCACCCGTTATCTCGCAACAGCCACTCCGGGTGGAGTCGCCGCCGAAGTGACCGACTTCAACGACGAAACGGTGAAGAAGGTCTACCTCAAAAGTCACCGCAAGCACCTCAAGGTGATGGGCCGCGACGTGCAACTGGGAGTGGCAGCCGCTCTCCTGGCCGTCGAGGATGCCGGACTTTCCTCCGGTTCACTCGATCGCGACCGAATCGGCGTCGAGTTCGGCGCCAATCTCATGTTCAGCTTCCCCCAGGACCTCAGCCACGCAGTGTCCGCCTGTGTCGAAGGGGACGACGGCGATTTTCGATTCGAACGCTGGGGATCGGCCGGCCTCGGAGCCATGGAGCCCCTGTGGATGCTCAAGCATCTGCCGAACATGCCCGCCTGCCACGTCGGGATCTTCACCGACTCCCGGGGACCGAACAATTCCATTACCCAAGACGAAGTCTCCTCCACCCTCGCCCTCAAGGAAGCGACCGACATCATCCGTCGTGGCGATGCCGACGTCATGATCGCCGGAAGCACCGGCATGCGGGTGCACCCCCTCCGCGAGGTGCATGCCGCCCTGTGGGACAAGCTCGCCTTCGACTCCGAACATCCCCAGCGCAGCGTTCGCCCCTTCGACCGGCATGCGGGGGGCGACGTCATCGGCGAGGCCGGTGCCTCCCTGATCCTCGAAGACGAAGCGGTGGCACGCCAGAGGGGGGCCACCATCCTCGGGGAAATCCTCGGGGGAGGCTCCTCCTGCGTTGCCGATCCGGACGGCAACGCCGACATCAAAACGGCACTCGTCAACGCAATGCGGGCGGCATTGCGATCGGCGAAACTCGAACCGGGACAGATCGGACACATCAACGCTCACGGTCTGGCGATCCCCGAACTTGATCGGCAGGAAGCCGCCGCCATCCGCGAAGTCTTTGGCGAACGCACCGTCCCCGTCGTCGGGCTGAAAGGCTATCACGGGAATCCCGGAGCCTCCGGAGGCATGCTTGAAGTCGCCCAGTCGATCCTGTCGCTGCAGGACGGGGTGATCCCCTACACCCTCAACTGTGAAGAGCCCGATCCCGATCTCGGACTCAACGTCGTCGTTGGCGAACCCCTCCCCGCGGAGAATCGGGTGTTTCTCAAGATCAGCTACACCCTGATCGGCCAGGCCAGCGCACTCGTTGTCCGCTGCTGAAAAACGCGATCGGTCTCAGCGCGGCAGCCGGGCCGGTGCCCGGCAGCGGGGTCCGGAGGTATAGTACGCCCCGGACCGGCTTCTGATCCTGCCGACACGGCCGATGGAACATCCGCACGATGAATCGCAGCATCTGCTGTGGCGCGAGTCGCTGCATCCGGCGATGGCCCGGTTCTTTCGACGCGCAGACGCCATCGCCCAGATCGTCGGTGTCGCCTCTGCCGCCATCGCGCACGGCCTGAGGCCCGGTGGGCAGCCTCCCCACGAAGTCGAGGCCGTCACGGTCCTGTGCATGGCGGTCATCACCGCCGGCATCTCCTTTCGGTACCGCTGGTCGCTGATCCGCCGCACGTTCCTCAGAACCAGGCTGCCCACCATCGCCGCCGCGGGCGTCTGGCTGCTGGGAATTCTCTCCATCCTGGTACTCGGACCGCTGCTGCCGACTTCCGATCGATACGGCCCCCATCGCTGGGAGGCCATCGTCAAGTTCTCCGAAGTCGTCGTCCTCGCGTACGCCGTCTTCGGAACCGTCCATGGACTTCGTCGGCTGGCCGCCGGACGAACGAACCCCGCTTTGAGACTCGTCGGGTCCTTTGCACTCCTGGTGACGATCGGCACGCTGCTGCTCATGCTCCCGACCTGCCGCGCCCCACTCGAAAACGGACGTTACGAAGGGGCCCCCTTCCTCACCGCACTCTTCACTGCAACCAGTGCCAGTTGTGTCACGGGCCTCACCGTCGAGCCGACCAGACACATACTGGAGCCGCACGGGCCACGTCGTCATCCTGTGTCTGTTCCAGATCGGCGGACTGGGCATCATGACCTTCGGAGCCTTCTTCGCCACACTCGGTGGCCGACCGCATCTCCGTGAATACGCCTCGCTCGGCGAAACGTTTCAATCCGACGAACTCGCCGACGTGCGGCGACTGCTCAGGGCGGTCTTCCTCTTCACCTTCCTGACAGAGGCTCTCGGCGTCGTTCTCTTGTGGGATCTGTTCCCCGACCAGCCCTGGCGCGAACGTCTCTGGCTCAGCCTGTTCCATTCGGTGAGCGCCTTCTGCAATGCCGGCTTCACGCTGACGCCCGACAGCTTCGTCGGGATGGCGACCCGGTTTCCCGTGTGGGGAGGACTGGCCAGCCTCATCATCCTCGGAGGAATCGGTTTCGCAGTCGTCAGCGATGTCTGGCAGACGGTCTCCGCCGAGGTCCGCCAATGGCTGGCCCCGGTCTACCGCGAGCCGATCTCCCGCCGCCGGTTGTCATTGACGACCTATCTCGTCCTGAACTCGACCCTCTGGCTGCTGCTGGGGGGAGCTGTGGCCATTTTCCTTCTGGAACGCACCGACCGTTATTCCGCGATTCCGACCGCCGAAGGGATCGCAAACTCATGGTTCCAGTCCGTCACCATGCGCAGCGGAGGGCTTCACACTGTCGATCTGGGAACGTTGCAACCCGCGACGAAACTGATCGCCATCGCCCTGATGTTCATCGGCGCCTCGCCCGGATCCACCGGCGGAGGCATCAGAACCACCGTCTTTGCAGTGGCCTTCCTCGGGCTGATCTCTGTCATGCGTGGTCGGCAAACCATCGAGTGCCGCGGACGCACCATTCCCCCCGAACTGATCACCCGCGCCTTGGCCGTGCTGATCCTCTCCCTCATCACGATCTGCACGACAACCCTCTTTCTGACGATCTTCGAACAGCGGCCAGACCGGTTCATACATCACCTGTTCGAAGCCACCAGCGCCGGGGGAACAGTCGGGGCCTCCAGCAGTGTCGTGACCGACGAGGGGGCGCGCATCTCCGTCACCAGAACGCTGACAACTCCCTCCCGCTACACCATCATCGTGGCGATGTTTGTCGGACGCGTCGGACCGCTGACACTCCTGTTGGCGCTCGTGACACACCGGGCCGCACCGTCGAGGTACAACTACCCGCCCGAACGGG
>CAZUXX010000193.1:0-6879 GCA_964624215.1 uncultured Planctomycetaceae bacterium | reverse complement strand
GCTCCTTTCCGGGAGACCTTTCCCCTCGGCGCGGGCAGAGCATCGTCCGGACGCCAGCACGAGCGTCCCCGAGAACGGCCTAGCGCCCCGCTCGCTCTTTGGTCAGCGTGCAGCTTCGCTCGACGGTCCGCTGCCGCGTGAACCGCGGCACCACCCACGCGTTGTCATCCAGGGGCAGCTCGACACTCACCGTCACCTGCGGGGTTGCGTTCGTAATCACGGCCGGCGTCACGGTGATCTCACCGTTCACCGCTCCAACCGCGTTCAGAATGCGCTGCACTTCCTGCTCAACCTGTGCACTCGTCGCGCCAGGCACGATCCCCCGCCGCGTGCCTTCGTACACGGCATTCTCCATGCTGTTAATCAGCATGTTCAGTCGGGCAAACTCGACCGCCGCAAATGTCATCAGAAACAACAGCGGTGTCACCAGCGCAAACTCGACGGAGAGCGCTCCGCGGCGTCGCACGACCGGTCGAATCTTCTGAATCCGCACGCGCATGGTCGCTGCTCCGACTCCACCTACTCGGTCAGGATGACAGGCAGGGTCCGTGCGATCTCCGCGAACGCGTCCCGGAGCTCGCCCGCACTCGACGCCGGGAAGTACCGTCCGCCCGTGATCTCCGCGATCACTTCAAGCGTTGATCCCTCTCCCCCGAGAAACCCGATCGTGTGAATGGTGATCCCCGCATTCGCGGCATCCGCCGCCGCCTGCACCGGATCCCGCCCCTGGTTCCACTGCCCGTCGGACATCAGCACGATGATCTTCGACGCCAGCAGGTCTTCCGAGTTCTGCAGCACGACAATCGACTCATCGATCCCCGCCGACATGTTGGTTGCACCGAGCATCGTGTCCGACCCCAGCTCCTCGATCCGCTCACGCAGAGGTCCGTAGTCTCGCGTCAGCCCCACCTCCGGGGTGACCTCGCGAAACGACTTGCCCGTCAGCCGACCCTGATGACTGTTCAGCGAGATCTCGGATCCCCATGTCACCAGGGCCACCCGTGGTCGCACAGGCTGTCCGGACACCGAATCGAGGAACAGGTCCACCGCCCCTTCGAGTGCCGCCCAGCGACTTCCCGTACTGTGTGGAGCCGACCGCAGCGCGATCAGTCCCGAGAGATTGGCCGGATAGACCCATTCGATCCCCGACAGGTCGAAGCACATCGAGTGTGAACGGTCCAGACACAGACAGAGCTCAACGGTCGAATGGGCCGCAGTTGCAGATCGCTGTGGCTCGAACGTGCCGTCCCCGAAGATCCCCGCGAAGAACAGCCGCACGGGTGGATTCGACGACGTCCCCCCCATCGCCGCGTTCACCCGTACCGACGTATAGGGCGTCTGGTTCGCCACGAACTCCCAGCGCCCGTTGTTCCGGCGGACGCTTCGCCCCAGTTCAATCTCGTCGGGGGTCAGAATGACGTTGTGCCCGCCCACGGTGTTCTTGCCGGCGATCGAGATCGCCGCATTCTTTGCGGCGACCGGGTCCCCCGTGCGACGGAGTGCTTCGGCACCCGCTTTGGCTGAGGCATCCGTCACCGCGCGCAGTTCACTCCGTGTCAATTGCATGAACGCCACATCGACCGTGAACATCGTCATCGCCAGCAGCAGCACCAGGACGACACAGACCAGGACCAGCATCGCCCCGCGACGACGCGAGAACGCGTCAGTGCCGGCTCTCGGGACCAGGAACTGCATGCTCTGCCTCAATTCCGAACCATGACGACCCGCGACTGCAAAGACCGATTCCGGAAGTACCACGTCGGTCCAATCGCGTTGCTGCTCGCCGGTGCTGTCACCGTGACCGCGACCTCCGTCCCGGCCGGCGTCCACGCATCAATCCCCGGCTCAAACCGGACCGCGGCCCCTTCAATCCCCCGGGCCGCGAGAATCTCGTTGCACAAGGTCTCCGCCTGGGCCTGGGTCCCTCCCGGCGACGTGGCCGTCCGGGCCCCTTCGTACGCCACCTGCGTCAGTACCTGTTTCAGATACACGCCGTTTGCCGTCTCAATCGCACCGAACGTGATGATCACGATCAGCGGAAGGCAGATGGCAAACTCGACGGTCGCAGCGCCCTGACGGGCAGCCGCTTCAGACACGTCGGGCTGGGGGGCACGAAGCACGGGGACGTCTCCTGGCTCACAAGATCGACCCGACGAGGCAACAGCCTCATCATCGAACGCCGCAACCGTAGGTCTGGCCCTCTCTCGATGCCGACCCGATCCTGCCGATTCCGGTCGCAGGGGCTGACGGTTCCAACGATTGTGCAGACAATCCTGATTTCCTCGCCCCGGAATGCGCCCGTTCGCCCGCTCTGGCCCCGGAGACATCTTGACTGGCGTTCTCTGTGGGGCGTGGACTGTCCCTCCTGAGTATCCGCCCCACCTTGCCCAAAGAACCGGCGAACTGCCCGAACGGACGAAACCTGCGCCGACAGAGGTGAGTCACCGGACGTACAATCGCCGGTGAATTCTGCGTTCGCGACCGGCCCGCATCTGGACCGGGCCCGAACCTCCGCAAGCATCGGAGAATTCAGATCGATTCCTGTATTCGGCAAGAACTGCCGTTTACCATACATTCAGCGCCCCTTTCCCCATCCTGTGTAGATGGGCACCGGAAACCTCCGTTCATTCACGCAGGGGAACCGACATCAGAGCGGGGGTTGTCGATTGCGCGGTCACCGGTCGCGCGGGCTGTGTCACCAGTCGGTGATGAGTCGCCAGCCGGTCGTCTGAGTTGAAGTACCTGGGAGATCCCGGAATGTATCGGTGCTGTAACCTCTTACTGCTGTTGGCTTTCGCAGCCATTGTGGCAGATTCGGCTCCCCTGTCGGCCCAGCCGGGCGGGCGGGGAGGACGCTCCGGTCGTGGCGAGTTCAATCGTGGCGATTTCGGACGCGGTGAATTCGGACGCGGCGGCTTTGGGGGGGCCGCGTCCGGCAGTGGCCTGCTCGCAGAGCTGCGCCGCGATACCGTCCAGTCCGAGCTCGATCTCACTGACGAACAGCGTGAGTCGGTCGACGAACTCGGACGCGATATCTTCTCTCCATCCCCCGAGATGCAGGACCTGTTCAGCCGCATGCGGGACGCCAGCGACGACGAGCGCGAAGAGATTCGCGAGCAGTTGCAGGAACTCGGCGAGCAACGCGCCCGCGAGACCGAGCAGCAGCTCAGGGAGATCCTCAGCGACGAACAATTCACACGTTTGCAGCAGATCTCCTGGCACCGCATGGGAGGATCGGCACTCACTCAGCCCTCGGTCATGGATGCTCTCGAACTGCGCGACGAGCAGCGGCTTGAACTCGAGCAGCTGCAGGCTGAGTACAGCGCCGCCCGCGCGGAACTCGGCTTCCGCGCCTCCACCGAAGAGCGGGAAGCCCTCCGGGAAGAGTGGGAGGAAAAGTTCCTCGCTGTCCTCGACGATTCCCAGAAAGCAACCTGGACCGAAACCCTCGGTCCCCCACCCGCCGACCAGCCGGGCGGAAACGGTGCAACGACGCAGCAGCCGGTGGCCGGGGCCACACCCCCCGCACCGCGGCGTCAGCAGATCGATCTGACACCCCCTCCCGCAGGAGCCGAAATCATCTCCTCGTTCGGAGCACCCGGTGACACCGGCGATGCCCGCGCCTCCGAAACTCCCGAGTTCTCGTTCAACTTCCGCTATGCACCCTGGGGTGATGTCCTGCGGCTGTTCGCCAGTCGTGCCGGGCTGACGCTCGACTTGATCGACGTCCCCCCCGGGACGTTCAGTTATTTCGACGATGGCACCTACACCATCACCGAGGCTCTCGACATCCTCAACGGCTACCTGCTGCCCAAGGGATACGTCCTCGTGCGTCGGGACCGGTTCCTGGTGAGCGTGGCGATTGACGCCGAAGGCGGAATCCCTCCCAACCTCATCCCCCACGTCACCAGGGAAGAACTCTATCGCCGCGGGCAAAACGAACTGCTGACAGTCGTGTTCGCTCTCGAGGGCCTCGACGTCAACAACGCTGCCAACGACGTCCGCGAACTCCTCGGGCCCCAGGGCAAGGTGGTCGGACTGGCATCGACCAACTCGCTGGTCGTCACCGATATCGGAATCAATCTGCGACGGGTCGAAGAGCTGTTGCAGACCGCAAGCGGCGGTCCCGAAGACATCGTGTTCCGCTCCTACACACTCAAGCACATCGCCGTCGATGAGGCCGAAGAAACCGTCCGCGGTCTTCTCGGGCTCCCGGTCGGTGCAGCGAATGTCAGCACCGCCAACGAACGCGGGGGAGAACGCATCGACCGCCGGATGCTCGAGCGGATGCAGGAGATGGCCCGCCGTGGCGGAGGCGGAGACTCCGGTCCAGCAGCCCGGAACAAGCCGGATCCAACCATCGCCAGTAACCTTCGCACCAATTCCCTGCTGGTGGCAGCGTCACCCTCGCAGCAGCGCATCGTCGAAGAAACCATCAACGTCATCGACGTGGATGAAGAACCCTCCAACTTCTTCGCCCGCAGCCGGAAACCCTACCTGGAGGTGTACGAAGTCAAACAGTCCGACCCCCGCGAGGTGGTCAAGACGCTCGGCGTGCTCGTCCCGGGAGTGGTCGTCAATGAAGATGGCCGCAACGACAAGATTCATATCCTCGCCACCGAACTGCAGCACCGTGAGGTCGCGGCCCTGATCCGCCAGCTCGACGGGATGGGAGGCGGCGAGCAGGTCGCTGTGATCCCGCTGGCTCGCATGGATCCGATCACTGCTGCCTCGCAGTTGACGGCGATGTTCACGCGGGATGGCACCGGCGCCCCCACCATCGAGCCGGATCTCTACGGGCGGCAACTCATGGTCCGTGGTTCTGCCACGCAGCTCGCCCAGATCCAGCAGATCCTGTCTCAGTTGGGTGAGGATGGCACCGGACGGCAGTCCGGGCTGGGAACGACGATTCGCAGCTTCCCCATCGCAGGTCGCGATCCGCAGGAAGTCCTCGAAATGCTGCAGAGGAGCTGGGAGGCCGAGAACGAGCCGAACCCGGTCCGCATCGTCCGTCCCAGGGATCGCAGCCCGATCGAGGCCATCCGCACTCCGAATGCATCTCCGACCACAACCGAACAGCGTCGCGACGAAGGCCCGTCGGCGAGCCTCCAGCCGCGCAACAGGTCTCCGTTCCGGTTTGCGATGCAGGTGGAAACGGTTGCACCCGCATCCGCACAGAGCACCCAAGTGTCGGAGGACGCCGGGACCACTGCATCGTCTCCGTCGGTCCCCGCCAATGCTCCGCCCCCGGCGCAGGAGGCTGCACCTGTTGCGACACAGCCCGACGAGTCCGCCGCACCTCCGGTTACTCCCGCCGAAAGCGGGAACCCGGACTCCGCAACCGGCCCGGCGAGCGAGCTTCCGAGTCAGTCCCCTCCGGCGACACAGCCATCAGGCGAGGCGAAACAGCCATCAGGCGAATCGCCGACCGTCGATGTCACTGTTGTCGGAGATGAGTTCATCATCACCTCCTCCGATCCCGAAGCTCTCGATCGCATGGAGGCCATGCTGGAAGAGTTGATGCAGACGCTGCCGCCACGCACCACGTGGACGATCTACCCGCTCGAACATGCCGACGTCATCACGACCGCGTCGATGCTCGAGCAACTCTTCCCCGACAGTTCAGTCGTCTCGGCCGACTCGCTCGGAGGTTCCAGCGGCATCTTCGGCAGTCTGTCCGGTTCCTTCAGCCAGTTGACCAGCGGCCTGAGTGGGATCGCCGGCCTGAGTGGGAGCGCCGGAGGCATCCGGATGATTCCCTATCCACCCGACAATGCCCTGTTCGTTTCCGGCCCGACGTACAAGGTTCGCGAAATCGAGCAGATGCTCCAGATCCTCGATTCGGGCGACCTGTCTGCGTCTCTTCGGGACCGCAAGCCCCGCACGATCCCGGTGCTCCACGCCGACGTCGACCAGGTCTACCAGGTCGTCCGCGACGTCTATAAAGACCTCCTCGAATCCGATCAGGACCGGGGAGCCCGTACAGCCGCCAACGTGATGGCCCAGATGATGGGCGGAGGCGGACGGCGCGGAGGAGGAGGGCAGCAGTCGCAGCCGGCCGCGTCTCTCTCCCTGGGAGTCGATCGGCAGACCAGCCAGATCATTGTCTCGTCCAGCGAGGCCATCTACGAGGATGTTCGCAAGCTCGTCGAAACACTCGACACCGATGCCCACGATGCCCGTCCGACGGTGCAGGTGATCTCCCTGCAGAATACGAGCACCTCCGCGATCAAGGGGACGCTTGGGTCGCTGATGCCGCGCGTGCAGGTCAGCGCGACCTCCGCACGTCCCCAGACCGGTGCCTCCGGCTCCGGCAGCAGCGGGGGAGGCGGCGGCGCAGACCGTGGAGAACGCCGCGAGGGAGGCGACGACGACATGCGTCGCATGTTCGAACAGCGAATGCGCGAGCGGATGCAGATGCAACAGGGCTCCGGCGACAGTCGCGGGAGTGGTGCCAGTCGTGGCGATTCCGGTCGCCCGTCGTTCCGTTCGTTCGGCGGAAGCCGTGGCTCCACGGGTGGACGTTCGTTTGGCGGCGGTCGGAGTTCACGCGGGCGGTAGGACGCACAGACGATCCGAACCGGAGAAAAACACTGTTCTGATTTGGAGTTGATCCGGATTTCGAGCACACGCCTTCGAAATTCACCATGCGGCTGTCTCAGAGCCAGGCTGAGTCATCCCGCCATTACCGGCCAGACCGGAGCGAGAGGGACGAACAGAGATGGATATCGGGACCGTACTGGTTCGCAGGGGACTCGTCAGCGAAGAGGAAATGAACTCGGCGCGGGCCCGCGCCAATGGACGCCGCGTCGATCAGATTCTTGTCGACACCGGAGCCGTCAGCGAAAGTAATGTCCTCCAGGCGCTCGCCGACGAACT
>CAZUXX010000192.1:0-6899 GCA_964624215.1 uncultured Planctomycetaceae bacterium | reverse complement strand
ATGTCAATGTGCTGGGGTTGATCAATGTGCTCTCGGCGGCTCAGGCGGCGGGGGTCGAGCGGTTTGCCTTCGCCAGTTCCGGCGGGGCACTGTACGGGGATGTTGCGGAGCCGGCATCGGAAGATCATCCGGCCGCTCCGATTTCGCCCTACGGGATCACCAAATGGGTGGGAGAGCGGTACCTGCAGTTTTACGCCTCCCGGGGGGATATGAACTGCGTCGCGTTACGGTACTCGAACGTCTACGGTCCCCGGCAGAATCCGCACGGTGAGGCGGGCGTGGTGGCGATCTTCTCGACGCGATCACTGCGGGGGGAGACGATCACAATCAACGGGGACGGCCGGTACATCCGGGATTATGTCTACGTCGAGGACGTCGCCCGGGCCAACTACGCGGCGTTGACCGCTCATCTGGAGCATCCGTTTGCTGCCGTGAACATCGGCACGGCGCAGCCGACCGACGTCAACCAGCTGGCAGAACTCATTCAATCGGCAGCGCGGGCAGAGCTGTCGTCGCGGGGAATCGACCGCGACGTTCCGGAACCGCAATATGGTCCACACCGGGAGGGAGACCTGCGGTCGAGCCTGCTCAATCCGGCACAGGCCGATGCGATCCTCGGGTGGCGGCCGCGGGTGTCCTTGCAGGATGGGCTGCAGCACACAGTGGCATGGTTCGCCCGCCGGGAGTTGCAGGCAGCCGCGAAAAGCCGGCCCTGAGGCCAGTTCTCCCGGGAGGCGACTGCGGATGCCCCGGCAACTTGCGCCAGTCAGGCGTCCCGTCTGAACTGCGCGACTTCGTCGGCCATTTCACCCGCATGGTAGCTGCTGCGGACGAACGGGCCGCTGGCAACCATGGAAAAGCCGAGCTTGCGGCACTGCTCACCGAGTGCATCGAACTCCTCGGGGGGCACGAAGCGTTCGACCGGCAATTGACGATCGGTGGGCTGCAGGTACTGGCCGATGGTCAGCATGTCGACTCCGACGCGTCTGAGGTCGGCACAGACTTCGAGGACCTCTTCGGTCGTCTCGCCGAGACCGAGCATCAGTCCGCTCTTGGTCGGCATGTCGGGGGCTTCCTGCTTGACCAGGTCGAGCAGATCGAGTGTCCGCTGATAGTCGGCGTTGCGCCGGACGCGGTGATACAGCCGCGGAACAGTTTCGGTGTTGTGGTTGAAGACATCGGGGCGGGACCGGATGACCGTGGAGATCGCTTCGCGGTTGCCGAGAAAATCGGAGGTCAGGACCTCGACGTCGGCGCCGGTGAGATCCCGGACCGCATGCACGCAACGGGCGAAGTGGTCAGCTCCTCCGTCAGGGAGATCGTCGCGGGTTACGCAGGTGATCACGACGTACTTGAGCCCCAGCCGGCGGGCGGCTTCGGCAACCCGCTGGGGTTCATCGTCCTCGACCTGCTCGGTCTTCCCGCGGGGCACGGAGCAGAAGCCACACGGACGGGTGCAGACATTCCCGAGGATCATGAAGGTGGCTGTCCGCTGGGACCAGCACTCGGTGCGGTTGGGGCACTTGGCGCTTTCGCAGACCGTTTCCAGTCGCAGGTCGTCAATGACTCCGCTGGTGAATGACATCTCGGCGGAGGGAAGCGGCCTTTTGAGCCATCGCGGCAGTCGCTGGCGACGCGTCGCGGCCGGTGGGGCGGAGTGGCAGCCGGCCCCGGAGCCGGCGTCATTGAGAATTGGCAAATCAAGCATGCTGTGAGACCTTCGAATCGGGAGACTCTCCACGACTCCTGAAAAAACGCTCTGGCGGCTGCCACGGCAGAGGGTCGAACTGTCGTTCGGGTTCGCTCAGGCCCGAACGCAGATGCGTCGCCGTGTCCGTTTCAGGTGGGGATGGCCCGTGTACGTGTGCACGGTAGTGTAATCGAACGCGGCGGCAATGTGCTCGATGGCAGCAGCCCGCGCTGCATTCATGGGAATGCGGCGGACCAGCTGCGCCTGGAGCGATGTCATCCGGCTTTCGCAGACCGCCTCGCCGGTCGATCCGGCCCGCGGGCGTGGACTGCCGGCGCGGGCATCGCGAATCGGAGACAGCACGTTGAGAAATCCCGGTTCGGAGCAGACGTCGAGCCACGCCCCGTGCAGGGTGACTCCGCCGGTGAGGCTGGCACCGAATCGGGCGACCTGCCCCCCCCGGCTCCAGATGCCGGAGGCATCGGGAAGGCGTTTCGCCGGAATGCGCAACTGCCGGCAGACTGCCATGACAGCTGCATCGAGGCGATCGCGGAAGTCGGCGATCCCCAGACCCAGTCGCTGCAGCGGCAGTATGGGGTACATGGCAAGCTGGCCAGGGACGTGCATGACGGCCCCGCCACCGCGGCCGATCCAGCGGACATCGATCTGACGGGCCTCGAGCTCGGCGTCGGAGAGCAGAATCTGGCCGCGACTTCCTTCGCGGCCGATGGTGATCAGCGGGGGATGTTCACACAACAACAGCATTCCCTGCGTGTCGTTGCGTTCGCTCAGCTCGAAGGCAAGCCATTCCTGCAGCGCCATGGCCGAGTCGAAGTCGACCACTCCGAGCAGACGGACCTCCAGCGATCCGGATCCGACCGGCGCGTTCTGTCGTTCTGGGGACGTGTGAGCCACGACCTCTCATTCCATTGTCGGAGGACGATCTGACAGGGACCGCTCATGATCGAATCGAAGGATGGCAGTCAGACGCGGGTATTTTACACCCCGTTTGAAACGATTGGCAAACCGCGCCGCGACCCGTTCGACAGACGCCCCGGCCTGGTGGCAGGTGACGCCGGGTTGTATCGAAGAAGCGGGGCCATCCCCCCGGGGAGGAACCGATGCGTTCGCCCCTGCGACGAACGCCGCTTCAAATGGCCGGGCACCGTGCGGTAGAGTGCCCTGGCCACAAGAAAGCGGGGTTGAATGAATGACCGACGATGACCGCTGCATGATTCGACTGCAGTCGGGGGAGACCTCGGCGTTCGACGAGATCGTCGAACGTTACCGGAGCCGCCTCGTCGGGTTCTTCATCCGGAATGTGCGGGATCCGCAACTGGCCGAAGATCTGGCACAGGAAACTCTTCTCAAAGTGTTCAACCAGGCCTGGGATTATCTGCCGCTGGGCCGGTTTCGGGGGTGGCTGTTCCGAATCGCACACAATCTGATGATCGACGACATCCGGCGACGATCCCATGATGCACTGCTGCACGCGTCAACCGGAAAAAACCGGGAGGATCACGATGCCCTCTCGCGACTGGCCGCCGGTTTCGCTCCCCCGCAGCAGAATCTGCATGCAGAGGAGTTCATTCAACTGGTGGATCAGTTGCTGATGGAGATACCCGAGGAACAGCGAACGGCATTCACGATGCATCACTATTCCGGGATCCCGCTGGCGGAAGTCGCGATTGCCATGGAATGTTCGGAGGCGACGGCCAAGAGCCGGCTGCGACTGGCGCGGGAGAAACTGGCAGAGAAACTGCGCGTGCGCGGCATTACCGCGTCTCAAACCAGGGAATCGTCTGTCTGATTCGAGAACTTCTGAACCACCCTGAGCGGCCGGACGTACCTGCCCGGCAACCCCCCACGGGAGAGTCAACGGTGCCCCACTTCAGCCGTCTTACCGATATTGTCACGTGTAACCTCTCGGCGATTCTGGCGGAGGCAGAGGATCCGCAAACAACGCTGGAGGAAATCATCCGCGAAATGGAGGCGGGAGTCGCCGCTGCCGAACGCAGCCGGACAACGGCTGCCCAGAATGAGGACCGTTTGCGGGCCGAGATTGCACTGCATCAATCGGAGATCGAGCGGTGGGTCGCCCGTGCCCGCGAGCATCTGGAACGCCAGGACGAAGAAGGGGCGCGGCGGTGTCTGGTTCGCAAGCATGAAGTTTCCGACCTCGTGGCCGGTCTGGAACTGCAGTTGAAGGCAGCGGTGGCAACTCACCAGCACCTGAAGACGACCTATCACGCACTGGAGGCGCGACTGGCCGATGCACGTCGCCGGTTCGCCGCGATGCAGTCGGGGCAGCCGCTCGACGCGGAAGTAGAAACCGACGCTCCCGAGCCGGATGTGACTACAACGCGCGGAACCTCTGATATTGATTTCGAGCTCGAAGCGCTGCGGCGCGACCTGGGGAAGTAGTCCGGCTCAGAGACCGTCTCGTGCTCGGTGAGCGGCCGCCGCGGTCGCGCCGACGATGCACTGGTCTTGTGACGACGAATCAGCAACCTAAGATGGGTGTCCGGTCCGGGATGACCCTGGGGGCGGCTGGTGACGGCGAGGCTTATGACGTCCACCGCGTGTCAGTATTGCGACTTCATCTACATCGGGGATGAGCCTCCCGAGGATGTCTGCCCGGGCTGCGGAGAGCGATGGCCGGCGACGGCAGCAGATCAGCTGGACGAACAGGTGCCGCGTGCTGCGCCGTCTGCCGACCCGTCAACGTCTGACCGGCAGGGGCTGTCGCTGCTCTCCTTTCTGGCCGGAGCCGCCTGTGCCATGGCCGGCGCGTGGACGATCTGGCAGACGCGGCCGGAACCTGCTCCACCGGAGGTGACCCGATCGCAGGAATACCTGTCGGTCGCCGGACGATTGCAGCTCGTTGAGCAGGAGCGGGACGCCCTCCAGCAGGCGGTGCGTGAGGCCCAGCGACAGCAGGCCCATGCCGAGCAGCAACGTCAGCACTCGGTCGATGAAGTCGTGGCACTCCGGAAGCGGATCAACGGACTCGAGCAGATCAACGCGGAGTCGCATCAGCAACTCACGGCGGCGAATGCGGCACTTGCTGAACTGCGGGCGGAGCACGCACTGCTGGCGGTCGAATTGTCCATGCTCCAGTCAAATCCCCGGAGTCACTATGTCACTCAGTGGCAGCTCTTGGGCCCCATCGATGAGGAGCAGGCGGCTCTGGTCGAGTCGTTGCAGGGAGGAGAGATTGATCTGGAGAAGCCCTATCCCGACCGGAAGGGAAGAACGTGGTCCTCTCACCGGGCCGAGGATCCGCACGTGCGACTGGGGCGGATTTTCAAGACCGGAGACAAGAAGTCGGCTTATCTGCTGACATGGATCTACAGCGACCGGACGCAGAAGCGGATCTTCCGCATTGGCAGTGATGACGGCGTTGCGGTGTGGCTCAACCGGCGCGTCGTCCATGAAAACCGGGGGTTGCGGTCAGCCTCTCCCGGACAGGATCGGGTGAAGGTCGAGTTGCAGGAGGGCTGGAACGAGTTGATCGCGAACGTCGACAACTCGGGGGGAAACGAGTGGGCCTTCATCTTGGAGTTCTACGACGAGCAGGACAAGGAGCCGGTCGAGCATTACGCGATCCATACGACGCCTCCCGGGCTGAAACCCAAGGAAGCAAATTGACGTTCTGTCGCTGAGAACGGGACACACTCCTCGAGCGGGCCAGGCTGATGTCGGACGAAGAACTGCTCGATCTGATCCGCTTCAATCGGATACCGGGACTGGGACCGCGTCTGCAGACGGTGCTGTTGAACCATTTCGGCAGTCCAGGCGCGGTGCTGCGGGCCAACGGGGCCGCGCTTCGGGAGCTTCCCCGCGTCGGTGCCAGGCTGACGGAGGCGATTACAGCGGCCCGGGCCTCCACCGAGGCCGAAGAGGAACTCGAGCGCACACGGGAGCTGGGAATCTCCTTTGTGATCCACGGACAGGATCCGTATCCGGAATTGCTGGCGGAGATCTGCGATCCGCCGCGACTGCTCTCGTGCCAGGGGGATCTGCTGCCACAGGACCGGCTGTCGATCGGGATCGTGGGCTCACGGAAGTGTACGACCTATGGCCGACAGCAGGCAGAACGTCTTGCCGGGGGACTGGCCCGGGCCGGGTTTACAATCGTCAGCGGACTGGCCCGGGGGATTGATGCCGCGGCTCATCGGGGAGCCTTGCGGGCTGGTGGACGGACCATCGCGGTGTGTGCCACCGGGCTGAACCGGATCTATCCGCCCGAGCATGCCGGGCTGGCCGGAGAGATCACGCAGCAAGGGTGCCTGCTCACAGAATCGCCACTGGACCGGGGCCCGACGCGGGGGATCTTTCCGCAACGGAACCGGATCATCTCGGGACTGTCGCTGGGCGTGATCATTGTGGAGGCCGGCCGCCGCAGCGGGGCCCTGCACACCGCACGGCACGCGCAGGAACAGGGGCGGGAAGTGTTCGCGGTGCCGGGCCGGATCGATCAGCCGGAGTGCTTCGGATGTCTCGATCTGTTGCGGGACGGGGTGACGCTGGTACGAACGGTGGACGATGTGCTCGAGGAACTGGGCCCGTTGCCATCTCCGGTGCCGACGAAGGCCCCGCTCCCGGCGACGGTGCTGGTACCTCGTGAGCTGGCGCTGTCACCGCAGGAACGTGAGGTGCTGGAACTGGTTCCACTCGATGCGACCCCGCTGGATGAGGTACTGCGGTCGTCCCCGCTCGCAACAGCGCGTGTGCTGGCAACGATTACAGTGCTGGAGATGAAGCGTCTCGTCCGGCGGTCACCGGGGGGCTTCATTCAGCGGGTTTCACATTGAGCGAGGGACCGTCCCGGGACGCATGCTTAATCCTCGGTGTCGATGCCCATGATCTTCCATTCCACCTCCCTGAGTCGTCTGGAGGCCAGTGCTTGCCCCTGAACCCGAATTGTGCGGGTGTACAGGGTTCCGGTGACGACGAGTGGCCTTCCAAGTGCTTCCGGCGGCCAACCGGGGAGATCGACGAACAGCGACTGCTGGTTGTTCTCGACATAAGGGCCGCAATCGTCATCCTGCCGTGCGAGTCCGAGGATGGTGAATCGCGCGGCGACAGCGTCGGGGGCGGACCTGACAGTCGCCGCGTCAACCTGCCGGCCCGGGTGCCCGTGACTGCGGGTGCCGACCCGGGGAACACGGGCACCTTCGACGAATTGATCGAGCGGGATCTGGCG